>NZ_JBYCLE010000451.1:0-5865 GCF_057473765.1 Mycobacterium sp. TH-M106
CCATCTACACCTCGACGGCGTGCCTGATCGGCCGGAAATTCCGCGAGGAGCTCGACGGCCGGTTCGCCGAGCTGTACTACGAGCTGGAACGCGGCACTGATCCGCTGTGCTACGTCGACCCGTACCTGCCGATTGAGAGCTTCCGGCGCCGTGACGAGGCGCGGGTCAAGCTGGTAGCACTGGTGCACGAGATCATGCAAAGCCGGATCGCCAACCCGCCGGCGGACAAGAAGTTCCGGGACATGATCGACGTGCTGGTGACGATCAGCGACGACAACGGCGACCTGCGCTTCACCGCCGACGAGGTCACCGGCATGATCATCTCGATCATGTTCGCTGGGCACCACACCAGCTCCGGCACTGCCGCGTGGACCCTGATCGAGCTGCTGCGCCACCCGGTGGCCCACACCGAGGTGATCGAGGAGCTCGACGAACTCTACGCCGATGGCCAGGAGGTGAGTTTCCATGCGCTGCGCGGAATTCCGCATCTGGAGAACGTCCTCAAGGAGACGCTTCGGTTGCATCCTCCGCTGATCATCTTGATGCGGGTGGCCAAGGGCGAGTTCGACGTGTGCGGCTATCCGATCCACGAAGGCGACCTGGTGGCCGCCTCCCCGGCGGTCTCCAACCGGATTGCCGAGTCCTTCCCCAACCCCGACGCGTTCGCCCCGGAACGCTACCGGCCGCCGCGCGAGGAGGACATCGTCCACCGGTGGAACTGGATTCCGTTCGGGGCCGGCCGGCACCGCTGCCTGGGGGCGGCGTTCGCCACCATGCAGATCAAGGCGATCTTCTCGGTGCTGCTGCGCGAGTACGAGTTTGAGATGATGCAGCCATCGGAGAGCTACCGCAACGACCACTCCACAATGGTGGTGCAGCTGGCCAAGCCGGCCGCAGTGCGCTACCGCCGCCGCGCGCAGGGCAATCAGAGGAGGTGACCCAGGTGGGCGATTACGTCGTCGGAGCCGATCTGGATCTGTGCCAGAGCCACGCGATGTGCGAATTCGAAGCACCCGACTACTTCCGGGTGCCCAAATACGGCAAGGTCG
This sequence comes from Mycobacterium sp. TH-M106, assembly GCF_057473765.1. Taxonomy (NCBI): domain Bacteria; kingdom Bacillati; phylum Actinomycetota; class Actinomycetes; order Mycobacteriales; family Mycobacteriaceae; genus Mycobacterium; species Mycobacterium sp. TH-M106. Next base: position 1,050 of record NZ_JBYCLE010000451.1, read on the forward strand.
AGATCCTGGATGCCGAACCGCCGGATGAGGCGCGTCGGCAGATCGAGGCGGCGGTGCGGGCCTGCCCCACCCGCACGCTGTCCATCCGAGAAAAGACGGCTTAAGGACTCCAATTATGCCCTCGTTCCCCCGCGACGAGCTCGAGGACGTCGTGGCTCGCTGGCTGCAAGCCAACCGCGACGCCGAGACAGCCGGTGACTGGCGTGACTTGGCGGCCTTCTACACCGACGACGCCACCTACGGCTGGAACATCGGTCCCAAAGAGGACGTGATGTGCATCGGCATCGACGAGATCCGCGACATCGCACTGGGTCAGGAAATGGAAGGCTTACAAGGATGGCGCTACCCGTACCAGAAGGTGATCATCGATGACCGGCAGGGCGAAGTGGTGGGGTTCTGGAAACAGCTCGCAAAGACAGGTGAGGCCGCCGACGACGTAGCGGAGATCCACGGCATCGGCGGCAGTTGGTTCCGCTACGCCGGTGGCGGCAAGTGGAATTGGCAGCGGGACTTCTTCGACTTCGGGCATGTTTCAGCGCTCTACCTGCAACTGATCAAAGCCGGCAAGTTGTCGCAGGGGATGCAGAAACGCATCGAACGCAGCATGGCCGGCGATAAGCCGCCCGGTTACTACCCGCTGGGCAAATCCCCGACACCATTGTGGTAGCCGATTCCCGCGACTGCCCTATAGGCTCCCTATAGGCTCCCTATAGTCTGAGGCAGACGCACGTTCATAACGAAAGTAGGTTCACGGTGAAGACAAAGGGCGCGCTGCTCTGGGAGTTCAACCAGCCGTGGTCGGTCGAGGAGATCGACATCGGCGACCCACGCAAAGACGAGGTCAAGATCCAGATGGAAGCGGCCGGAATGTGCCACTCCGACCATCATCTGGTGACCGGAAGCATCCCAATGGCCGGTTTCCCGGTGCTCGGCGGCCACGAGGGTGCCGGCCTCGTCACTGAGGTCGGTCCCGGGGTGGAGGACCTGGCCCCCGGTGACCACGTGGTGCTGTCTTTCATCCCGTCCTGCGGCAAATGCCAGTCGTGTCAGGCCGGGATGCGTAACCTGTGCGACCTGGGTGCGTTGCTGCTCAACGGTGCGTCGGTCACCGACGGCTCGTTCCGCATCCACGCCGGGGGCAAGGACGTCTACGCGATGACGCTGCTGGGCACCTTCTCGCCCTGGATGGTGGTCCACCGCAGCTCGGTGGTGAAGATCGACCCGTCAGTGCCGTTCGAAGTGGCCTGCCTGGTCGGTTGCGGCGTGACCACCGGCTACGGCTCGGCGACCCGTACCGCCGATATCCGACCGGGTCAAGACGTCGCGATCGTCGGGATCGGCGGGGTGGGCATGTCGGCGCTGCAGGGCGCGGTCAACGCCGGCGCCCGGTATGTCTTCGCCATCGACCCGATCGAGTGGAAACGCGATCAGGCCCTGAAATTCGGGGCCACCCACGTCTACCCGGACATCAACACCGCGCTGGCGGGCATCACCGAGGCAACCGCCGGCCTGATGGCCAAGAAAGTCATTGTCACCGTCGGCGAAGTCCACGGTGAGGACATCGAGAACTACATGATCATGACCGCCAAGGGCGGCACCTGCGTCCTGACCGCGATCGGCAGCATGCTGGACACCCACGTCAACCTGAACCTGGCGATGCTGACCCTGATGCAGAAGAACCTGCAGGGCACCATCTTCGGCGGCGGCAACCCGCAGTACGACATTCCGCAACTGCTGTCGGTGTACAAGGCCGGCAAGCTCAACCTCGACGACATGGTGACCCGCCAGTACACCCTGGAGCAGATCAACGACGGCTACCAGGACATGCTGGACGGCAAGAACATTCGCGGCATCATCCGCTACACCGACGCCGACCGTTAGCCACCAAGCCGGCTTCCGGGCTAGCCGAGGGCTAGCCGGCTGCGGCGCGCTGGAACACCAAACTCGCCTTCAGCTTCGTCTTGGGGCCGACCATGCCGAAGAAGTTCCCCTCGACAGCGAACTGCTTGCGGGTGACGGTCGTCTCGGTGGTCAGCCGCACCCTCCCGCCCGTGCCGTCCGGGCCGTCTGGGCCGTCACTGAGCTTCGCGACGTTGACCGTCAGCGGTAGCGGACCGGTGATGCCCTTGACGGTGAGCTCGGCGTTCAATCGAACGGTGTCGCCCACTCCGAGTTTTCCGCCGGTGATCACAACGGTGATGTCGGGGTAATTCTCAACGTCGAAGAAGCCCGCCGTCCGCAGATCCGCGTCGCGCATGCGGAACCCGGTGTCCACCGACGCGGCTTTGATGTCGACTCGACCAGACACGGTCTGCGCGTCCTTGATCTCGCCGCCACCGCTGAAGTCGGTGAATCCACCGCGGACCTTCAACACGCCCCACGCGGTGCTGTTCTCGAAGCGGATGGTCGACTGTTCCGGAACCAGACTCCAGACGCCGACCAATTCTCGACTGCTCAGCAGTGTCGCGACAACCGACATGTCATCTCCTCTACTACGTGTGAAGCCACGCATATATATCGTGATACGACCAACCCGTCGGAATATAGAATAGCCATAGTTGTGCCTTCGGCAACAGGGGCGGTTACTGGACGGTTGCTGCTAGTATGCGGCCACTGACTTCGCGGGGGGCGTGACCGACCGAATCTTTGTCGCCGCGGGCGGCTGGCGCGTCGGGCCCGCCCCCGCTTCATCGGATACGGCGATCGACAATGCGGCCCATATGCTGAAGCACATGGCTACCGTCTTTACCAAGATCATCAACCGGGAGCTACCGGGCCGCTTCGTCTACGAAGACGACGAAGTCGTTGGCTTTTTGACCATCGAGCCCATGACGCACGGACACACGCTAGTGGTGCCGCGGGCCGAGATCGACCAGTGGCAAGACGTCGACGGCGCGGTGTTGCACCGGGTGATGGTGGTCGCACAACGGATCGGCCGAGCCGTGTGCCGCGCGTTCAGTACCGAACGCGCCGGTCTGATCATCGCCGGGTTGGAGGTCCCGCATCTACACGTCCACGTCTTCCCGACCCGCAGTCTCAGCGATTTCGGCTTCGCCAACGTCGACCGCAACCCGTCGGCCGAATCCCTCGACGAGGCACAGGCGAGGATCATCGCAGCGCTGGCCGAGATCCCCTGATGCTCAACTGACTTCGCTGGGTATGTCGGCGAACCGCGGCACCGCGACGCGGAACCGACACCCCTTGCCGGGCGCGGTGTCGACCGTGACGGTGCCGTCGTGTGCGTGGACCAGCGAGTCCACGATCGACAGGCCCAGCCCGGTGCCCCCGCTGGCCCGTGCCCGTGACGAGTCGGTGCGGTAGAAACGCTCGAACACGCGCCGCGCGTCCTGCTCGTTCATTCCCGGGCCGTGGTCGACCACCTCCAGCACGGCGTCGTCACCGTCGGTGCCCACCCGCACGGTCACCGCAGCGGTCGGCGGGGTGTGCTGCAACGCATTGGCCACCAGGTTGCTCAGCACCTGGCGCAGCCGCGCCTCATCGCCGAGCACCTCCGGGGTGCCCGGTCCGTCGAAGACCTCCAGGGTGACCGACCGCGCGGGTGCGATCGCCTCCGCGTCGTGCACAGCGTCGCTGGCCAGCGTCAGCAGGTCGACCCAACGCCGCTCCAGCGGCCGCTCCACGTCCAGCCGCGCCAGCAGCAGCAGATCCTCGACCAGCAGGCCCAGCCGGCGTGATTCGCTCTCGATGCGCGACATCATCAAATCGACGTCGTGGGCGGCGCCCTGCCGGTACAACTCAGCGAAACCGCGGATGGTGGTCAGCGGCGTGCGCAATTCGTGGCTGGCGTCGGTGATGAATCGCCGCATCCGGTCTTCCGAGTTGCGGGCCTCGGCGGCGGAGGCCTCCGACGCGGCAACCGCCCCCTGAATCTGCGCCAGCATTCCGTTCAGCGCCAGCGACAGCCTGCCCACCTCGGTGCGCGGATCACGCTCCGGGACACGATGGTTCAGCTGGCCGGCCGCTATCGCGGCGGCGGTCTTCTCGACCTCGCCTAGCGGCCGCAGGCTGCGGTTCACCACCACGTACCCGGCGATGCCCAGCACCGCCAGCGCCACTCCACTGATGACCAGCCGCCAGACATTGACGTGTCGAATCGTGGCCTGGACATCGGTGAGGTCCCTCGCCACGGTGGTCAATCCGCCGTCAGCGCCGCGCACCGACACTGCCCGCCACTGCGCACCGGACCCGCCGACCGAATCGACGGTCTTCGGGACCGGTCCCACGTCGTTGTCAGGCGGCAGCTTCGGTTCGGCGTGCCGATCGTCGTTGACCACCGTCCAGGTGCGGCCGTCCGGGGCGACGGTGCGCACGTAGAAGCTCGACGGCGGCCTGGCCGGGTTCGGCTCCTGACGCAAGTCCGACGCCCCCCGCAGCGGGGCCTGCGCCCAGCCGTGGGATGCGTCCCACAGGGTCCGATCGACCCGGTGCAGCAGGCTGTGCTGCATGATCGAGGAGACTGCGAAGCCCTGCACGACCATGGCGCAGACCATCAGCAGCAGAGTGGTGGCCACCAGGCTCACCTTCAGCGGCAGCGCCACGCGATGGTGTTCGGCCATCCGGTTCTGCCTACCGCGGGCTGTTCTGCCGCGGGCTCACCGCGGCTCCCGCAGCACATAACCCACCCCGCGCAACGTGTGCAACAGCCGCTTCTCGCCGGTGTCGATCTTGCGGCGCAGATACGACACATAGGATTCGACGACATTGACGTCGCCGCCGAAGTCGTAGCGCCACACGTGATCGAGGATTTTCGGTTTGCTGAGCACCGTGCCGGCGTTGATCACGAAGTAGCGCAGCA
>NZ_JBYCLE010000452.1:0-9821 GCF_057473765.1 Mycobacterium sp. TH-M106
TGCCGCTGCTGTTGCTGGTCGGGCTGTTCGTGATGTTCTCGCGGATGCAGGGCGGGGCCCGGATGGGCTTCGGTTTCGGCAAGTCGCGGGCCAAGCAACTCGGCAAGGACATGCCCAAGACCACCTTCGCCGACGTGGCCGGTGTCGACGAGGCGGTCGAGGAACTCTACGAGATCAAAGACTTCCTCCAGAATCCGTCGCGCTATCAGGCACTAGGCGCCAAGATCCCCAAGGGCGTGCTGCTCTACGGGCCGCCGGGCACCGGCAAGACCCTGTTGGCTCGTGCGGTGGCCGGTGAGGCGGGCGTGCCCTTTTTCACCATCTCCGGATCGGACTTCGTCGAGATGTTCGTCGGCGTGGGCGCGTCGCGGGTCCGGGACCTGTTCGAGCAGGCCAAGCAGAGCGCCCCGTGCATCGTGTTCGTCGACGAGATCGACGCCGTCGGCCGCCAGCGCGGCGCCGGCCTGGGCGGCGGCCACGACGAACGCGAGCAGACCCTCAACCAGCTGCTGGTGGAGATGGACGGCTTCGGCGATCGGGCCGGGGTGATCTTGATCGCGGCCACCAACCGGCCCGACATCTTGGACCCGGCGCTGCTGCGGCCCGGGCGTTTCGACCGGCAGATCCCGGTCAGCAACCCCGACATCGCTGGCCGGCGCGCGGTGCTGCGGGTGCACGCCAAGGGCAAACCGATGGCCCCCGACGCCGACCTGGACGGGCTGGCCAAGCGGACCGTCGGGATGACGGGTGCCGACCTGGCCAACGTGATCAACGAGGCCGCATTGTTGACCGCGCGGGAGAACGGCACCGTGATCACCGGCCCGGCGCTGGAGGAAGCGGTGGACCGGGTGATCGGTGGCCCGCGCCGCAAGGGCCGGATCATCAGCGAACAGGAGAAGAAGATCACCGCCTACCACGAGGGCGGTCACACCTTGGCGGCGTGGGCGATGCCGGACATCGACCCGGTCTACAAGGTCACCATCCTGGCCCGCGGACGCACCGGCGGGCATGCGGTGGCGGTGCCGGAGGAAGACAAAAGCCTGCGCACCCGCTCGGAGATGATCGCGCAACTGGTGTTCGCGATGGGCGGGCGCGCCGCCGAAGAGCTGGTGTTCCGCGAGCCGACGACGGGCGCGGTGTCCGACATCGAGAAGGCCACCCAGGTCGCCCGGGCAATGGTCACCGAATTCGGCATGAGCGCCAAGCTCGGTGCGGTCAAATACGGCACCGAACACGGCGACCCGTTCCTGGGCCGCACGATGGGCACCGCGCCGGACTACTCGCATGAAGTGGCCCGCGACATCGACGACGAAGTACGCAAACTCATCGAAGCGGCGCACACCGAGGCATGGGAGATCCTCACCGAATACCGCGATGTCCTCGACACGCTCGCCGGTGAACTGCTGGAGAAGGAGACCCTGCACCGCGCGGAGCTGGAGGTGATCTTCGACGGCGTCGCCAAGCGACCGCGGCTGACGATGTTCGACGACTTCGGTGGCCGCACCCCCTCGGACAAGCCGCCGATCAAAACCCCGGGCGAACTGGCCGTCGAGCGTGGTGAACCGTGGCCGCCACCGGTGTCGGAGCCGGCTTTCAAAGCCGCCATCGCGCAGGCCGACCGGGACGCGCAGGCCGCACAGGCCGGGGCCGGCCGCACCCCCACCGGCGGCAACGGCTCATACGGTCCGCGCGACGGTCGTGATCCCGGCGCCGCGGAGCAGCCTGACCAGGGTGGCACCCAACCCGATTACGGCGCCCCGCCCGGCTGGCATGCCCCCGGTTGGCCACCACCCGCGCCGAGCTACTGGCATCCCCCGCCACATCCGGTTCCGGGCCGGCCACCGCCGGCGCGTCCATCGGCCGCCGGGAAGCCGGCCGACCGGCCGAAAGGGGACGTCAATGCGGCCGAACCGCCGGCCGGCGATTGAGAAAACGAGGGTTGGCATGGTTTCACCGGCACAGGCGAGCCTCCGCGCGCCGGTGTTCGACCAGGCCCGCGCGGAGGCCGCGGTCCGCGAACTGCTCTACGCGATCGGTGAGGATCCGAGCCGGCACGGTTTGACGGATACGCCGTCCCGGGTGGCTCGGACCTACCGGGAGATGTTCGCCGGGCTCTACACCGACCCCGACACCGTGCTGGAAACCACCTTCGACGAGCAACACGACGAACTGGTGCTGGTCAAAGAGATCCCCCTGTATTCGACTTGCGAACACCACCTGGTGTCGTTTCACGGTGTGGCGCACGTCGGCTACATCCCCGGCGAGGACGGCCGGGTCACCGGCCTGTCCAAGCTGGCGCGGGTGGTCGACCTGTACGCCAGGCGCCCCCAGGTGCAGGAGCGGCTCACCGGCCAGATCGCCGACGCGGTGATGCGCAAGCTCGACCCACGCGGAGTCATCGTCGTGATCGAAGCCGAGCACCTGTGCATGGCGATGCGTGGCGTGCGCAAGCCCGGTGCGATCACCACAACCTCGGCGGTGCGGGGTCAGTTCAAATCCGACAGCGCATCTCGAGCCGAGGCACTGGAACTTATCCTGCGCAAGTGAGCCCAACGCACGTGCAGGTGATGGGGGTGGTGAATGTCACCGCCGACTCGTTCTCCGACGGTGGGCGCTACCTGGACACCGAGCGCGCCGTGGAACACGGCCTGGCTCTGGCCGCTCAGGGTGCGGCGATCGTCGACGTCGGGGGCGAGTCGACGCGGCCCGGTGCGGTCCGGGTCGACCCGCGTGTGGAGACCGCACGCGTGGTTCCCGTGGTGAAGGAACTTGCCGCGCAGGGCATTACGGTCAGCATCGACACGATGGATGCCGGCGTCGCGGGAGCTGCGTTGGATTGCGGTGCCAGGATGGTCAACGATGTGTCCGGTGGACGCGCCGATCCCGCCATGGCGCCGTTGCTGGTCGGGGCCGGTGTCCGGTGGGTGCTGATGCACTGGCGGCCGGTGGGCAGGGATCTCCGGGACCGCCCGCACCGGGTGCCGCATTACCGTGACGTGGTGACCGAGGTCCGCGACGAGTTGATCGCCAGCGTCGACCGGGCGGTCGGCGCCGGTGTCGACCCGTCGGAGCTGGTCATCGATCCCGGGCTCGGGTTCGCCAAGACGGGTTGGCACAATTGGGCGCTGCTGCAGGCGCTTCCGCTGCTGGTCGCCACCGGCATACCGGTGCTGGTCGGGGCGTCACGCAAACGATTTCTGGGTACGCTGCTGGCCGGACCCGACGGCGTGCCGCGGCCGCCGGACGGTCGCGAAACCGCGACCGCTGTGGTCTCGGCGCTGGCTGCCCTGCACGGAGCCTGGGGGGTGCGGGTGCACGACGTGCGAGGCTCGGTAGACGCGCTCAAGGTTGTCGCGGCCTGGGCGGAAGGAGGCACGAAGTTCGATGACTGATCGCATCGAACTGCGCGGCTTGACCGTCCGCGGCAACCACGGCGTATTGGCGCACGAGCGAGCCGACGGGCAGGAATTCGTCGTCGACGTTGCGGTCTGGATGGACCTGACCGCGGCCGCCGCCACCGACTCGCTGTCGGCCACCTACGACTACGGGGTGCTAGCCGAGCGCGCGGCTGCCATCGTCGCCGGGCCGGCCCGCGCCCTCATCGAAACCGTCGCCGATGAGATCGCGCGGGACGTGATGAACGACCAGCGGGTGCAGGCCGTCGAGGTGACGGTGCACAAGCCGCATGCTCCGATCCCGCTGACCTTCGCTGATGTGGCGGTGGTGGCGCGCCGGTCGCGCGGCGCCGAAGGAGGGCAATGACTCGGGCGGTGTTGTCGATCGGGTCCAACCTGGGTGACCGGCTGGCGCGGCTGCAGTCAGCGGCCGACGGGTTCGGCGATGCGGTGCGCGCGGTCTCCGGTGTGTACGAAACCGAGGCGTGGGGCGAGGTGGATCAGGGTCGGTTCCTCAACGCGGTGCTGATCGTCGACGACCCGGCCCGTAGCGGCAAGGATTGGCTGCACCGGGCCCACGAACTGGAGCACGCGGCGGGCCGAGTGCGTGGCCAGCGCTGGGGGCCGCGGACGCTGGACGTGGACCTGATCAGTTGCGCTGAGACGGCCCGTCAGCCGGGCGGCGAAGCAGTGCAGACCGAGATTCTCTCCCGCGACAACGGCCTGACCCTGCCGCACCCACTAGCTCATCTGCGCGCGTTTGTCATGGTGCCGTGGCTGGCGATAGAACCGGACGCCGAGCTGACGGTGGCCGGCCGGAAACGATCCGTGGCGAGCTTGCTCGCCGAACTCGACCCCGCCGACCGCGCGACCCTGCGATTGACCGAATTGGTGCTGCACGATCGGGTCCGCGAGACCTGATGGGGCCGACCCGCAAACGTGACCTGGCGGCCGCGGTGGCGGGTGCTGCAGCTGTGAGCTATCTGCTGGTCGAGCTGTTGTACCGGTGGTTTCCGCCGATCACCGGCGCGACCGGCCTGTCCCTGCTCGCCCTGGCGATCGCCGAGGCGGGATGGGGCCGTTACGTCCGGTCCAAGATCGACGACGGCAAGGTCGGGTGCGGACCCGGCCGACTGCATCCCATTGCGGTGGCGCGCAGCGTGCTGATCGCCAAAGCCTCGGCGTGGGTGGCGGCGCCGGTGCTGGGGTGGTGGGTCGCGGTGCTCGTTTATCTGTTGCCGCGGCGTTGCGTGCTGCGGGTCGCGCACGACGACATCCCGGGCGTCGTGGTCGCGGCCGTCAGTGCGTTGGCCTTGTTGATTGCCGCACTGTGGCTCCAGCATTGCTGCAAGTCACCGGGGAATCCCACCGAGCCGGGGGCGCGGGCCGAAAATCAGCTCGGGTGAGAATCGCCGAAGCGGGCCGACACGCGCAACGCCCTAAGACCGGTAAAGTCGGGCCATGCGCGCCGTCGACGACGCAGAGCGGAGCGATGAGGTGAGGACAGCGCCCACCTGGGGAGGAGAGGGGGTACCACCCGCTTGCGGGGGACGGCGCAGATGACGACCCGGGTGCGGCGCGTGGATCGCAGGCCGGGGTGGGGGCTGTCAACGGCGTTGCTGGCGCTGGCGATTGCGGCCAGTTCCGGCTTGGTCTTCACGTCCCGGGTGGAGCTGCTGAAGCTGGCGGTGGTCCTGGCACTGTGGGCCGCCGTCGCGGCAGCGTTCGTGTCGGTGATCTATCGGCGGCAAAGCGATGCCGACCAGGCCCGCGCGCGTGACCTGAAACTGGTCTACGACTTGCAGCTGGACCGCGAGATTTCGGCGCGGCGGGAATACGAGCTGACGGTCGAGTCGCAACTGCGCCGTGAGTTGGCCGCCGAGCTGCGCGCCCAGGCCGCCGACGAGGTTGCGGCGTTGCGGGCTGAACTGGCGGCGCTGCGGACCAACCTGGAAATCTTGTTCGACGCCGACCTAGGCCACCGTCCGGCGTTGGAGACCGAGCGCACCGCCGTTCGCGCCTACAGCGATTGGGCCCGCTTCGACGGCGACAGTGCCGACGGCGAGTCTGGCGCCCGGCTGTCGCACGTTGCGGAGAGCTCCGCGGCGATGCAGCCGGACGACACCGCCGGCCGCACCGCGGAGAACCCGATCATCGACGTGCCGGAGGTGGGCGTACCGGCCGGCTTAGTACCGCCGGTGCCGCCGGTGCCGTCAGCTCCCCCGTGGCCGCGGCAGTCGGACGCTGAAACCGCCCACGGAAATGCCAAGGCGTACCGCGGCTCGCACCGGCGCGCTCCCGACGACGGGTCTACCGCACCCAGCGCTGACTGGCAACCGGTTGCCGCGGAAGGAAAATGGCTGCCGCCGGGGGCGCCGGGTAGCAACTGGACTGCGGATGACGGGGATTTCGTGGATTCCGTGGATTCCCGGGTGAACTCCCACGGCACCGCGGGCACTGGCCAACCTGGCCAACCTGGCCAACCTGGCCGACCTGGCCAACCTAGCCAACCTAGCCAACCTGACTACCGTCTCGACCGGTCAGCGGCGTTCAACGAACCGGCTTCCCGACACGGCCGGCATTCCAGTCCAGCCGGCCCCGCGCCCGGCTCGTCCGGCTGGCGGTACGGCGGGGGCGACCGCGCGCATGCTCGCCACTCAGCGGAGTCGCCGGGCTACCCGACCGAGGCCGGGACGACCTCGATCATTCCGCGGGTGCCGACCACCTCGCCGCCGGAGCCTTCGGTGCCGCCCGGCATGGCTCGCCATCGCAGCACGGAGCCGGGCGGCACCGAAGGTCCGCGACCGGAGACTGGCGGGCAGTCGGTCGCCGACCTGCTGGCGCGACTGCAGACCGGCTCGACCGGAGGCCGGCGACGGCGTCGTAAGCAGTAGCAGCGCTGCCGCAAGAGGAGAAGCTCCATCCGGCTCGAGGGCCTGCGCCGCCGGCTGGATAGAATCTTGCCGACCGTCCGGTACCCGCGTCGCGGGACTGGAACGAACCAACAGAACTTGCGAGGTCGTCTGCGGTGGTGCAGTTCGACGGATTGCGGCCGGCCCGGCTCAAGGTGGGTGTCATCTCCGCCGGCCGGGTCGGCACCGCGGTGGGCGTCGCACTCGAGCGCGCCGATCACGTCGTGGTGGCCTGCAGCGCCATCTCCGAGGAGTCACGACAGCGCGCGCGGCTGCGGCTGGCCGACACTCCGGTGTTGCCGGCTCATCAGGTGGCCGCAGACGCTGAGCTGTTGCTGCTGGCTGTCCCGGACACCGAGCTGGGTGCAGTGGTGTCGGGCCTGGCGGCCACCCGCGCGGTACGGCCCAGCACCATCGTCGTGCACACATCGGGGGCCAACGGCATCGGCGTGCTGGAACCACTGAGTGCGCAGGGCTGCCTGCCGCTGGCTATCCACCCGGCGATGACCTTCACCGGTGCCGACGAGGACATCAGTCGGCTCTGCGGCACCTGCTTCGGGATCACCGCGGCCGACGAGGTCGGGTATACCATCGCCGAGTCGCTGACCTTGGAGATCGGTGGTGAGCCATTCCGGGTCGGTGAACAATCGCGCGCCCTCTACCACGCCGCGCTGTGCCACGGCGGCAACCACGTCGTCACCGTGCTCGCCGACGCGCTGGAGGCGCTGCGGGCGGCGCTGCCAGGACTGGGGGCACCGCCCGCTTGCGGGGGACTCGGCGGCAGTGAGCACAGCGACCCCGACGGCATCGCCGAACGCATTCTCGGACCGCTGGCCCGGGCTGCGCTGGAGAACGCCCTGCAGCACGGGCAGGGCGCGCTCACCGGCCCGGTTGTGCGCGGGGACTCGACTGCGCTTGCTGCGCATTTGGTAGCCCTGGCCGGGGTCGACCCGGAGTTGGCCCGGGCGTATCGCGACAATGCGCTGCGCACCGCCCGACGGGTACACGCCGCCGATGATGTGTTGGCGGTGCTGGCACCGTGACGGTCAACGCTTCTGAAGCCTGCCCGACTTTCGTCAGGGGCCGGCTCAACGTCTACACCGAGCCCGACGCCGCCGCCCGGGTCAGCCGCGCACTGCGGCGCACCGGTCGTCGGGTGATGCTGGTGCCCACCATGGGTGCACTGCACGACGGGCACCTCGCCCTGGTTCGCGCCGCCGTCCGGGTGCCCGGATCGGTGGTGGCGGTGTCGATTTTCGTCAACCCACTGCAGTTCGGTGCCGGCGAAGACCTCGACGCTTATCCGCGCATCCTCGCCGACGACCTGAGCCTGCTGCGCGGTGCAGGTGTCGAGATGGTCTTCACGCCGACCGCAGCGGCGATGTACCCCGACGGGCCGCGCACCGCGGTGCGCGCCGGCCCGCTGGGCGCCGAACTCGAGGGTGCCGCCCGGCCGGAGCACTTCGACGGCGTGCTGACCGTGGTGTTGAAGCTGCTCCAGATCGTGCGGCCCGACCGGGTGTTCTTCGGCGAGAAGGACTATCAGCAGCTGGTATTGGTGCGCCAGATGGCTTCCGACTTCAACCTCGACGTGCAGGTGGTCGGCGTGCCCACCGTGCGCGAAGTCGACGGCCTGGCGATGTCGTCACGCAACCGCTATCTCAACCCGGCGCAGCGCAGCGACGCCGCGACGCTGTCGGCGGCGCTGCACGCCGGCGCGCATGCGGCAGCCGGCGGAACGGAAGCTGTGGTCGCGGCGGCGAATGCAGTGTTGGCACCCGTGCCCACGATCGACGTCGACTACCTGCTGGTCCGTGATCGCGTGCTCGGGCCGGCGCCACCGCACGGGCCGGCCCGGCTGCTGGTCGCGGCCGAGGTCGGTGCGACCAGGCTGCTGGACAACGTCGCTCTAACGATCGGAGCTCCCGCCGGAGCTGACGAAGCGGATCTCTGCCACTAACCACCTCGGAGGAATTGATGTTGCGGACGATGCTCAAATCGAAGATTCACCGTGCCGTCGTCACCCAGGCCGACCTGCACTACGTCGGCTCGGTGACCATCGACGCCGATCTGATGGACGCCGCAGACCTGCTCGAAGGAGAGCAGGTGACCATCGTCGACATCACCAACGGCGCTCGCCTGGTCACCTACGCGATTGCCGGGGAGCGTGGCAGCGGCGTGATCGGAATCAACGGTGCTGCAGCGCATCTAGTGCATCCGGGTGACCTGGTGATCCTGATCGCGTACGCGACCATCGCCGACGACGAGGCGCGCAGCTACCAACCCCGCATTGTGTTCGTCGATGCCGACAACAAACCGGTCGACCTGGGCCATGACCCGGCCTTCGTCCCCGATATCGAACTGGCCGGAATGGCCAGCCTAGCTTCGCCCAGAAGTGCAGGCTGACAGTGTTGTTGGCAATCGACGTCCGCAACACCCACACCGTCGTCGGACTGCTCTGCGGGTCAGCGGAGCATGCAAACGTCGTGCAGCGGTGGCGGATTCGCACCGAAGCGGAGATCACCGCCGATGAGCTGGCACTGACCCTCGACGGTCTGATCGGTGACGACGGCGAACGGCTGACCGGCGCGGCAGCGCTGTCCACGGTGCCGTCAGTGCTACACGAAGTGCGGCTGATGCTGGGTCAGTACTGGCCGTCGATCCCCTCCGTACTAATCGAGCCGGGTGTGCGCACCGGAATCCCGCTGCTGGTCGACAACCCCAAAGAAGTCGGCGCCGACCGGATAGTGAACTGCCTTGCCGCATATCACAAATTCGAGACCGCGGCGATCGTCGTCGACTTCGGTTCGTCGATCTGCGTCGACGTGGTGTCGGCCAAGGGCGAATTTCTCGGCGGCGCCATCGCACCGGGGGTCCAGATTTCGTCGGATGCCGCCGCGGCCCGATCGGCGGCGCTGCGCCGGGTCGAACTGACCCGGCCGCGCTCGGTGATCGGCAAGAACACCGTCGAGTGCATGCAGGCCGGTGCGGTCTTCGGCTTCGCCGGCCTAGTCGACGGCCTGGTTCGCCGAGCACGGGAGGAATTGGACGGTTTCGCCGACTCCACCCGTAGTGATGTCACGGTGGTGGCGACCGGATACAGCGCGCCGCTGCTGCTGCCCGAGTTGCACAACGTCAGCCACTACGAGGCGAACCTGACCCTGGACGGCCTGCGGTTGGTGTTCGAACGCAACCGGGACAACCGGCGCGGCGGCCTGCGGACGGTGCCCTGAGCCGCCCTGAGCCACATTGAGCCGCCCCGAGCCGCCCCGAGCGGCATTTGTGTCGGCGACATTGCCGCAGTGGTTGTGGTTGGGGTCCCGATCACGACCATGACCGACCATGACGGCAATCTCGACGCGCTGACATGGCTTAAGCTGGCACGTCGTGAGCGGTGCCGATGACGCGCTTCCCGAGCTTCCCGAGCTTCCCGAGCAGTTCCGGATTCGTCGCGACAAGCGGGCACGGCTGTTGGCCGAAGGCCGCGACCCCTACCCGGTCGCGGTCGACCGGA
>NZ_JBYCLE010000453.1:0-4062 GCF_057473765.1 Mycobacterium sp. TH-M106
TCGCGTTGCAAGCCTACTTCCTCAACCAGGTCGAACAGCGCCGCCGCACAATGACCAACGACATCATCGGTGACCTGGTCAGCGCTGAGATCGACGGTGAGAAGCTGACCGACGACGCCATCATCTCGTTTTTGCGGTTGCTGCTGCCGGCCGGCCTGGAAACCACCTACCGCTCGTCGGGCAACCTGCTGTACCTGTTGCTCACCCACCCCGAGCAGCTGGCCATGGTCTACCGGGATCGCACCCTGATACCCGCCGCGTTCGAAGAGGGCCTTCGCTATGAAACGCCGCTCACCACGGTGGTGCGGACCACCATGCGCGACGTCGATATAGCCGGCACCACAATCCCCAAGGGCGCGCAGGTGGACTTGTGCATGGGATCGGCCAACCACGACGAAAGTCGCTGGAACGATCCCGACGTATTCGATATCACTCGGGAACGCAAGGCGCACATCTCCTTCGGCGCCGGCGAACACATGTGCCTAGGTATGCACCTGGCGAGGCTGGAGACCCAGGTCATGCTCGATACTCTGTTCGACCGTGTCACCGACCTGGCGTTGGCTCCCGACAGCGACGCCGAGATCGTCGGGCTGACCTTCCGGTCGCCGAACCGACTGCCGGTCACCTTCACGCCGGTGTCCTGAAAAGCCGGACAGCGGACCGAGCCGGGCGATACCGTCGTGACGACATCAACGACGTCTATCCCCGAGGCAGCATTGAGCACAGCTCACGTGACGCCGCGTCGCCGGTACGCCACGGCGGCACTCGTCGCCGCGGCCGTCGTCGGGTGCGCTGGCTGCGGCGCGGGCACGGCCGAAGTCCCGCAGAAGACCGCCCAGGTCACCGTCAACGGCCAATCCCGGACCTCGCATGCTGTCATCTGCACGCAGGTCGGCTGGATGCTGAGCATCGACATCACCGACGGGTCGGCGCAGACCCGTGCGATGCTGCGGCTCGAGCCCGACAAACCGAAGCTGGAATCGGTCAATATCAACGATTTCAACGGCTTCACCGGCCTCGTCGACGGCGGCGCCGGCGGCGCGGGTAAGGCCGAGGCGACGTTCGCCGCGGGCACATATCACATCGTCGGCACCGCTGAACGCACCAACCTCGACAATCCCGACGAGCCCAGTAACGGGGCCTTCACGATCGACGTGACCTGCTGAATCGGTAGCAGGTAGCTGCGTCACCAGACCCAGCCGTGACCCTGAGATCGAACGCGACCCGCGCAACCTTGCCGTAGGCCTGCAGGTCACCGGCACTGGGGTCGTACAAGACAAAGGTCAAGTTGTACAATCTGTTCCATGGCAACCATGAACGTCAGCACGGCACGCGAGCACCTCCCCGACGCGATCGAGACCGCGCGCACCGAAGCCGTCTTCCTGGAACGCT
This sequence comes from Mycobacterium sp. TH-M106, assembly GCF_057473765.1. Lineage (NCBI taxonomy): Bacteria > Bacillati > Actinomycetota > Actinomycetes > Mycobacteriales > Mycobacteriaceae > Mycobacterium > Mycobacterium sp. TH-M106. The sequence continues at coordinate 1,393 of NZ_JBYCLE010000453.1, forward strand.
ACGGACGTCCCGCCGGCGTGCTGATCAGTCCGGAGCGTTATGAGGAGTTCATGGCCGCTCTGGAAGATGCCGAGGATGTGGAGGCATTCGATGCGGCGATGGCGGAAGAGGGGCCGAACATTCCTTGGGAGCAGGTTAAGGCCGACCTCGGCTGGACGTGACTGCGTACCGAATTGAACTGCGCCCTGCGGCGGTCAGGACATTGCGCGGACTCGACCCACAGGTGCGGCGCCGCGTCCAGGGTGCCATCGCATTGCTTGCGAAAGATCCCCGTCCTGCCGGAGCACGTCCTCTGCGGGGTCGACCAGGTGTGCGGGTGCGTGTCGGCAACTACCGGATCATTTACACCGTGCACGACGACGTCCTACTCGTCGTGGTCGTGAGACTCGGACACCGTCGCGACATCTATGAACGGTAGCGAGCTGCTCGCCACGTCTGATCTCGCGTCGGTGCGGGCGGAGGGACTCGAACCCTCAAGCTCTTTCGAGCACGGGCACCTAAAACCCGCGCGGTTTCCGGTTTCGCCACGCCCGCAAGCTCGATGATCATACCGTTTTAGCCGGAATCCGTACCGACACCGAGCAGCCGTCCGAGATGACCAGGATGCTGCTGTCGATCATCGGGCGCTGAGGCGTAGATGGTTGCGGAAATGCCCCAGTGCGCCGCTAGCCCGGCACTATTGTCGGCTAACGAGCGGTACGGTCGAGGGGTGTCCACTACACGGCGTCGGAGGCCGGCACTGGTCGTGCTGGTGATCGTCGCCACCTGCGGTTTCCTGGCCCTGGGCTGGTGGCAATGGACCCGCTTCGAGTCGGCAACGGGCACGTTCCAAAACCTGGGCTACGCTCTGCAGTGGCCGCTGTTCGCCGGCTTCTGCGTGTACGCCTACTACAAGTTCGTCCGCTACGAAGAAGCCCCGCCGAAGCCGAAGGCGAACCAACTGACCGAGATACCCCCGGGCCTGTTGCCGGAGCGAGCAGCACCCCCGCCGTTGGCACCCGAGGATCCGGCGCTGGCCGAGTACAACGCCTACTTGGCCGAACTCGCCGAGTCAGATAACGACAGAAAGAACAGGACCACCGCATGACCACCCCTGAAACACCCGCACCCACCCCCGCTCCCACGACACCGGTCGAGAAGATCCGCACCGCGCTGCTCGGCTACCGCGTGATGGCGTGGACGACCGGCATCTGGCTGCTGCTGCTGTGCGGCGAAATCGTCGCGCACTACGTGTTTCACAACGGAATCAGGTGGGTCGCAATGGTGCACGGCTGGGTGTACTTCACCTACGTGCTGGCTGCATTCAACCTCGCGCTCAAGGCCCGCTGGCCGATCGGCAAGACCATCGGCGTGCTGGTGTCGGGCACCATTCCGGTGCTCGGCATCGTCGTCGAGCACTACCAGACCCGAAACGTCAAGGCCCAGTTCGCGTTATAGCTGCCAGCTCTACGGTCAGACGAGCCGGCGCAGTGCTGGCACCAGCAGCGCCAGTGCCCGCCCGCGGTGTGAGGCCGCGTCTTTCTCCACCGGGCTGAGCTGCGCCGCGGTGCGGCCACCAGTATCCTGACCGTCCGGGATGAACACCGGGTCATAGCCGAACCCGTTGGCGCCGCGCGGCTCTCGCGCGATGCTGCCCGGCCACTCGCCGCGCACCACAACTTCACCGGCCGCACCCGGCCCCCAGACCAGCGCGCACGCTGACACGAACGTCGCGCCGCGGCGCACCTCGGGCACGTCGCGCAACTGGGCCAACAGCAGCGCATTGTTCGCCGCGTCGTCACCGTGTACGCCGGCCCAGCGCGCCGACAACACCCCGGGCATGCCGTTCAGCGCCGCCACCGCCAGCCCCGAATCGTCGGCGACACAAGGCAACCCGGTCGCGGTAAACCCGTCACGCGCCTTGGCCAGCGCATTGTCCTCGAAGGTCGCACCGGTCTCCGGTGCCTCGTCGTAGGGTGCCACCTCGTCCAGCGACACCAGCCGCAGCCCCGTCACTCCGGCATCCGCGAGCACCCGATTCAGCTCGGCCAGCTTCTTGGGATTGCGGCTGGCAACCAGCAGCTGGGTGAGGTCATCGGCGCCGCTCCTCCTCATCGCTACGCTCTGCATCGTCGCCGGCGCACCCATCGGCGCCGCTCCTCCTCATCGCTACGTCCCCCGCAAGCGGGAGGTACCCCCACTGCATCGTCGCCGGCGCACCCATCGGCGCCGCTCCTCCTCATCGCTACGCTCTGCATCGTCGCCGGCGCTCAGGTTCCGAACGCTTTCTTCGGCTCGGGCGCCTCGGGCAGCACACCCGGATACGGCAGCGCCAGCACGTCGCGCTGCACCGCGAACAGCTGCTCGCAAGCGCCCAGCGCCGCATCGAGCAGCTTGTCCAGCGTGGACCGCGGGAACGTCGCACCCTCGCCGGTGCCCTGGACCTCCACCAGAGTTCCGGTGTCGGTGGCAACCACGTTCATGTCGACCTCCGCGCGGGAGTCCTCCTCGTAGGGCAGGTCGACCCGCACCCGGCCGTCGACCACGCCGACACTGACCGCGGCGATCGCACACGACAGCGGCCGCGGATCCGACAACTTGCCGGCGGCGGAGAGATAGGTGACAGCGTCGGCCAGGGCTACATAGGCGCCGGTGATCGCCGCGGTCCGGGTGCCGCCGTCGGCCTGCAGC
>NZ_JBYCLE010000454.1:0-9763 GCF_057473765.1 Mycobacterium sp. TH-M106
ACACCCGACAGGGCAAAGCTATAGCGCCTGGCCGCCACACCCTCGGGTACAGGCCCCTGTCCCGAGCGCAAGGGGTAGATTCCCGACTTGCGACCAACGTCAGCGCCTTCGGCCCTGTCGGGGCCGGCCTCGCCCACCCAGGCCCCGGCCTCGGCGATCTGGTCACCGCAGTCATCAACGCCATCAGCGTGGCCACCGGCGGCATCGGAACCCAGGCCACCGGCATCTTCGGCCCCACCTTCGCCCAGTTCAGCGCCGCCACCGTCGCCACCGCACTCAAACACTTCGCCGAATTCATCAAGGGCGACTACCACAACGACTACGACACCGCCCGCCTCGACCCCGCCGGCCACACCGGCACCCAGCTCGTCCAACGCTATTTCGTCAACCAACTCAACAGAATCGTCTGAAAGGCACCCCGGACACCCATGACCCCAGACACCCCCGCCCAGAGCTCGTAAATGACCGTCTACCAGGAGACCACCCACATGGATTACGGGCTTTGGCTGCTGCGCGAACCGACCGGCGCAATCACCCTCACCGGCTGGTCGGAAACCCCCGGCGCCACCAGCGCCGTCGCCGCGAGCAAGACCGAACACTGGCCCGTCTATACGCTGTGCCGCGAACCCAGCCAGCTCGCCGCGCGCCTCACCGAGCTCGGCCTCGACCTGGCCGCCGGCCACGACCTCAGCGACCTAGACAAGAACTGGGATGTCTACGTTCGCCACCCCGACATTGCCGCGCTACGCGCCGCACTCGACACCGACCGAGCACGCGACCGCCGGTAACCGACCGACCGCTCCAGGCCGCGCCAACCCACCTCCAAACGCCCACCGGCGGGCCCCGCCGCTCGCGATCAACCAGCAGCCCCACCGCCACCAAAACGCCCTGCCCCGGCCGGTGCTGGGATGCCGCTCCACAGCGCGCCACCACGCACCAATCACGGGTCGCACAGTCCCCGTCATTGGTCACTCAACCCGCCCTCCGAGCCCGCGCCCAGACCTTCCGCCAAGGCTCTGCAGGCGCCCCGACCGACCCCGGCACCAAGCCGCCGGCCACAGCCCCGCAAGCACCGGCAGACCGCGGTTCATCCCGACGCTTCACCGCCCTCAAACACCCTCGATCACCGGATGCGCGCCAGCCCGCGCCAACGTGCGCCACGGCGTGCCGAGCCGCCCGCGCCGGTACCGCGCGACCGGACCCTTCCGCACGGGTCACTGCGTGAGCCCCCGGGGCCAGGGAGTGGCAGAACACAGTCCGTGGGTGTGGCAGATGCGGCAGTTGGGTTGTCGTCTCCGCGTCGTGGTGGTGACCGCGGATAACGTCGCCGCAGGGACAACGATTCGACCTCACCAAACGGGACGTTGGGCCTCAAGTGCAACGAACAAACTCGCCGCCGCCGGGGCATAGTCGTGGGCACGTTGACGTCCTCCTCTGGTCGGAGCCAGGGGAGCCCCACCTGTCCCTGCCCTCCAGAGGGACGTCAAAGCGGCCATTTCTCGACGAGTCCCCAAACCGTTCCCGCTGCACCGAGGCTGAGGACGGTAACGCCCGTCACCTTATCGATGAGATGCGGGTGATCCCATGTGATCCATAGACCTAAAAGCGCCAAGACGATGGCCACAATCGGCCACCGCAGTTTCGCGTTGTGGTTCACCGTTTCTCCGATCCGAGTCGGTTCTCATGCGTCAGGCTGAGTACGCCGACCCGTGCTTCACCCTGCTGCCGTCCGCCGCCGCGTCTCGCTCGTTCGACTAACGGTTGGCATCGACTAGTTTCCGTCAGAGGAAGTCGTCGCCGTCGCGGATCCGCTGCCGAAGCGGGTCCAGCGGCACCTCGATCAGGTAGTCGTCGTCGAAGAAGCGCTGCCGATAGGCGTGCAGCGCGAATTTCAGCGCGTGACGGTTGGCGTGCTGGCCGAGGAACTGCGGGCCCGCCGTAAGCGGCACCATACCCGCGGTCATCCAGTACTTGTTCAGGCGTTCGACCGTCTCCAACTGCTCGACGGACGGTGCCGGATCAGCCTCGGAATCCCAATGCGGATGCATCAGGATCAACCCGTTGGACGTGGGGATCATCGGTTTGTCGCGGCGTGGAGACCCGTAGCTTTAGCCGCGGGAGGAAACGCCGCTTCTCCTTTCACTCTGGTGTCGGTGGTGGGGGTTAGGTTGCGGGGGTGTCGCGTTATCGGTTGCTTCCCGCTGCTGGTCAGGTGGTGGGGTTGGCTGAGCATTGCCGGCACGCCCGGTATGTGTGGAATTTGGCGGTCGAGCAGCAGCAGTTTTGGCGACCGGGCCGTCGCGCGCCGGGCTATCACGAGCAGTGCGCCCAGCTGACTGCCGCGCGCGCCGAATCAGCCGCAGCGGTTGGGGTTTGCTCGCCGCGCGGCTGCAGCACAAAGCTTACGGTCGGGTCGAGCAGATCCCGGCCGCATTCACGTCGCAACGTTGCTCGGCGTGCGGGCACGTCGCTGCCGGAAACCGCAAGAGCCAAGCGGTATTCGACTGCGAGTCCTGCACCACAGGTCCGTGCAACGCCGACGTAAACGCTGCACGCAATATCGCCGCCGGACGGGCGGTGACAGCACGGGGAGACCTCGGCGCTAGCCGGTCTATGAACCGTGAACCTCAACACGACTCTCCTGCCGCATAGGTTGTAGGGGAAGGTTGGAATCCCCTGGCTTCAGCCAGAGGAGGACGTCAACGTTTCGATGCATTGGCAGCATAGGGACCACGCGCCAAGGCGGTGGCCCTGCAGCGCGGGGTCCACGACGATCCACAGCGCGATCATGACGACCTCGACACAGTCGGAGAACTGTTGTGCCAGCTCGGGTCCGATGCAGTGGTCGTCGAACAGTGGGGCGAACCGGTCGGTGCGTAGGTGGTGGAACTCCTCGCGGCCGAGCAACTCCTGGGCGAGACCTTCGACGCCGGTGCGGGCCATGACAAAGTAGCTCTGGCCGACGACCACGTCCGGGTCCCCCACGTGGGAGTCGACGTGGGTCATCGTGATGTCGGCGCGCCACAGCACCGTTCCGGAGTCGTAGACGGCGTCGATGGTTTCTAGGTGCAGGGACGGGCTGAACATCTCAACAGTCGCGCGGGCCGGGTCGAGGGTGTTGACGAAGTCGTCGAGAGAGATCCTCGTCGTCGTCTCCTCCGCCGCAGGCCGCACGCGACTGGCCGCGCCTGATCTTTGTCAAGGCTACTCAGCAGCCACCCAAGGCGTACGAATCGTTGGTCGGAGACCAGGCACTTTGAGGCGAGTTGGGCACCTAGCCGTCGGAGAATCGTTCGAGGTGTGGGCAGCCAAGGGAGGCAACTTGAAACAACGGTCCAGATTGTGTACCTCATGTAGCACGCTGAGTTACGATGTGCTACATGAAACGGGTTGGTGTCCGTGAATTGCGCCAGAATGCGAGTGTGCTTCTGCGCGCGGTGGCCGACGGCCACACCATCGAGATCACCCACCACGGGCACCCGGTCGCGCAATTGATTCCCGCTACCAACGACGCCTGGTCGGCCCTGATCGCCAGCAAGGAAGTCACGCCCGCCCGCCTCACCCCGGCCCAGATCCTTGACCACCCGCACCGCCGCTACAGCCCCCAGTCCCCGCCGCCGTGATCTACCTGGATCCCACCGCCATCATGAAACTCATCACCACGACGCCTGAGTCCCCGGCCCTCGCCGACTACCTGCGCTCGCGCACCGACACCACCTGGTTCACGTGCGCCCTCAGCCGCGCCGACGTCATGCGCACCGTGGCCACTCTTCACCCCGACGCCGCCGAGCACGCCCACCACGTCCTGGCCGGCCTGGACCTCGTCGCAGTCACCGACCGGCTCCTCGACGTCGCGATCGAGCTCGCCCCCGCCCCGGGGCACACCACCAACGCGCTCCACATCGCCGCCGCCCTGTCCGCCGGCCCCCGACTCCACACCTTGATCACCTACAACCCCGAGCTGACCCGCGACGCCGCAGCCCACCACATCACCACAACTTCGCCCGGAGGTTCACCGTGATACGCGCCCTGATCGCCGCGGTGCTGCTCACCGGCGCCGCCGTCCACTTCTTCGGCGCCCCCGAAGACGCCGCGCTCGGTTACAGCCTTCTGCTGTGCGGAGCGCTCTGGTTCACCTGGCCCGCCGCCCGCGTGGCCGCCCGCCAGATCCGCCGTGTGCGCCGCCGGCGCCATCCCCGCCGCGCTCCCGCCAAGGCCGCCGCTCCCGGCCCCCACCTGACGCAGATCAACCACCATCACCACTACTACAGCGGTCCGCCTATGGCGACACCGCCGGTCACGCTACGCCCGGACTACAGCCGCCCGGCACTACCTGAGCGCAGCAGCCAGCAGCTCGCCCATGACGCCATCTACAACACCATCGACAGCGACACCCTGTAGCCCATGAGCAGCACAGACCAAGTCCTCCACACCGACCACGGCTGGGAAAACGGCCGCCTCATCTTGGCCTCGCTGGCCCCACGCACAACCACCCGGCCCGCCCGCCGCGGCCTACCCCCACCACCCGACGACGACACCCCCAACGACAGTCAACCGCCGGACAAGCCGGGCCTGCTCACCCGCGCCCTACGCGCGTCCGGACGCGCGGCCCGCGCCGGCGGCCGCGCGTTCAACAAGCGAGTGCCGCCCGATCGCCGAATGCACACCGCATTCATCACCGCGGCCGCCGTGGTGATCCTGCTGGTGGCCCTGGCCGCCGTCAACTACCTCACCTCTGACATCAACCCGCAACCCCACATCACCACACCGGCCGCGACCGCACCGCCACCACCCTCACAGGCGCCGCTACGGCAAGACACCATCCTCAAAGGGGTCACCGCCAGCGACGTGTGCCCGCGCGACGCCAACTACTCCGACGCCAACCGGGCCTTCGACGGCGACTTCAACACCGCATGGGTCTGCACCCGGGTCAAGAACCAGGACGGACAAACCCTGCAAGTCGACTTCGGCCGCCAAGTCACCCTGACCCAACTCCGGGCCATCGGCGGCTTCGACGCCACCGCGCCCGACGGCTCCGACCAATGGTCCAAGCACCGCATTGTCACCCAACTCGAGGTGTGGTTCCCCAAGGACCTCAAACGCGACCCCGTCGTCATCGACACCGCAGGGGCCAGGGATTGGCGCTTCATCACCTTCAATCCACCAGCCACTGTCAGCAAACTACTCATCCGCGTCAAAGCAACCTCTGATCCGCCTCAATCCGCAACGTCCCCAAGCCCAACCGCGTCGGGGACTCCCGATGAGGTGACCACCGTAGCTATCAGCGAGATTCAATTCATCGGCACCGAAGGCACCCACCCGACGTGAGGTATGACGTGCAGATCCGTCGCGCCGGCGAAGCGCCGCGGAATATCGTCCACGCCCACTAAGCCGTGATGCAGGCTGCATCACCGGACCATCACCACGCAGATAGATCCCACCGCCGAGCGGGCGGGTACCGTCGATCCGGTGGCCACCCAGACGCCTGTGCGAAATCCGGCATGGGCACCGATGCTGGCGACGCTCGGCACCCCGCCACGACGCGCGGATGGCTGGGCCGTCGAGTGGAAGTTTGACGGCCAGAGAGCAACCGTCCACGTCCAGCACGGCGCGGTCACGGTCTTCACCCGCCATGGTGCAGACGTGTCGCGGACCTTCCCCGAACTCGCCGGCGTGGCCGCCGCCATCGGCGATCGCCAAGCGGTTCTCGACGGCGAGATCGTCGCCGTCGATCACACCGGCCGGCCATCGTTCACCCGCCTGCAGCGCCGCTGGCCACAGCAACGTCGACCACACCCCGAGCTGCTGCGCGAAGTGCCCGTCCGCCTGCTGGCTTTCGACCTCCTAGCGCTCGACAACCGCAGCCTCACCACTCAGGCGTATATCCAACGCCGCGAACTGCTCGACGCACTCATGGTCGTCGACAAGTCGCCCACCCTGACCATTCCGCGTGCCCTGACCGCGGTGGTCCCGGCAGACATGCTCGACGTCGCGGCCCGCCACCAGATGGAGGGAATCGTCGCCAAGCGCCTTGACGCGCCCTACCGGCCCGGCCGCACCACCCAGTGGATCAAGTCCCTCGTCCGCCCAACTTGCGAACTGATCATCGTGGGCTACTGCCACGCCGCCGGTCCCGGGGGACGCACCAGTATCGGCTCACTGCTGCTAGCCGGCCACAACGACGACGGCGACCTGATCGTCGTCGGACAAGTCGGAACCGGATTCAGCGACACCACCCGCCGGTACCTCTATGCCATGCTCCACCCCATCACGCGCACCGCCACACCCGCCGCCAATCCCGTTGAGGCACACGGGGTGTCGTGGGTCGAACCCGAACTGGTCTGCGAAGTCGCTTACCGCGAATATGTGGCCCACCGCTGGCTTCGCCACGCCAGCTTCAAAGGATTACGGAACACCGACCCCGCCCACATCCGTATCCCGAGCGACCGCTGAAGCAGCTACGACGCGGTTGCCTCAGGCGGGGACAAACCCGGACCCTGTTGGGGGACCTCACGCTTTCTCATCGAACCCGGGGCGAACCGCCTTCTGGTGACTCGCGACCGGGCCGTACCGCGGGTATATATCGCGCGCCTCCCTGTATATACTAGGCACGTGGGCAAGCATCTGATCGACATTGACGAACAGGCATTGGAGATGGCTCGCGCAGAACTGGGAACAACCACGATCAAAGAGACGGTGAACGCGGCTCTGCGCCGCGCGACGTCGCACCGCGCAGAACACGTGGCCTCCGCTCTGGATGCACTGGCCGCCGCGCCGTCCGAAGATCGCGCCGAGGCATGGCGCTGACGTTTCTTATCGACACCAGTGTGATAAAGCGACTCAGCCAGCCCAGCGTCCGGGAGGTGGTGGAACCGCTCGCGGCTTCGGGCGAACTCGCGCGGGCCCGTATCACCGATCTCGAGGTCGGCTATTCGGCGAGGAATGAAGCCGAGTGGGACGACTTAATAGCGGCGTTGGATGCATTCGAGCTTGTGGAATCGACCGAATCGCATCATCGTCGCGCGCTTCAGGTCCAGCGACTCCTGGCTCAGCGAAGCCAGCGCGGCCGCAAGATTCCTGACCTACTCATCGCCGCCGCCGGAGAAGAACACGGACTCACTGTTCTTCACTACGACGCAGACTTCGACCTGATTTCGGCAGTGACTGGCCAACCTTGCCAGTGGGTGGTGCCTGCTGGGACCGTCGACTAGAGCGCCCTTGACCAGTTACGGGCACAACGACAGCCCGTCACGTGACGAAACGCGGAGAGGGTCAGAGGACGCGTGAAATCGACGCCATAACCTTCAGACGCCGGTGCGATACTTGTCCGATCTCAGTGAACCTTGGGCAGCATTCTCATCGAAACTGGGGAATCTGGCCATGTCCGCGATTAGCCTGGATTTTGCGCGCAACTTGGGATGACACGTGTCGACCGCCACGGTGATGGGACCACTTTGACCAGGGTTTAGCCAGCTTCATTGGACCACCCGTTTGCCAGTTATGGGACCCCCGGCGTGTCGCGCCGGTGGCCGCTCGATTACTGGGTCGGATCGCTTCATGTCAATCGATGTGAAGGAGGTCCGCTGAATGTATCGGGAGGTTTCGGTGATCGAGGTACGTGAGTTGTTGCGGGTGTGGATGTCGGGGGTCGGCTTGCGCCGGGTGGGCGTGTTGGCTGGGGTGGACCGCAAGACCGCACGTGACTATACGAACGCGGCGGTGGCCGCCGGGTTGGATCGTGGCGGTGATCTTGATCAGCTCACCGATGAGCTGATCGGCGCGGTGATCGAGGCGGTGCGTCCGGGCCGGCCGGATGGGCACGGTGAAACGTGGGAGTTGTTGCGCGCCAACCATGATCAGATCGTCAAGTGGGTGGAAAAGGGTCTGACGGTGGTCAAGATCTGTGACCTGCTGGCGCGCCAAGGCACGATGGTGCCGCAGCGGACCCTGCACCGGTACTGCACGGCGTGCACCGACTACCGCGGCCGTGGGGCCGCAGGCACGGTGCCGGTGGTCGACGGTGAGCCCGGTGTGGAGTGCCAGATCGACTTCGGTCGGATGGGCACGATCTTCGACGCCGGATCGGGGCGCAACCGGGTGGTGCACGCGCTGATCTTCACCGCGGTCTACTCGCGGCACATGTTCGTGTGGCTGACGTTCAACCAGACCCTGGAAGCGATCATCGCCGGCTGCGAGGCGGCCTGGCGGTTCTACGGCGGCGTCTTCAAGGTGTTGATCCCGGATAACATGACACCTATTGTGCCCAAGGCGGATTCGACCGATCCGCGGTTCAGTGTGGGGTGGACGGAGTACTCGCAGGCCCGCGGGTTTTTCACCGACCCGGCCAGGGTGGCCCACCCATGTGACAAACCCCGGGTCGAACGCATGGTCCAGTACGTACGCGGCAACTTCTTCGCCGGTGAGGAATTCGTGGATCTGGCTGACGCCCAGGCCCGCGCGCAAGCCTGGTGCGCGGATAAGGCCGGCCAGCGTATCCACGGCACCACCTGCGCGCGCCCGGCGGTGGTGTTCGCCGAGTGTGAGGCCGCGCTGCTGCTGCCCGCCCCGGCCGCGGTCTACCAGGTGCCGATCTACGCCCAAGCCAAGGTTCACCGTGACTACCACATCCAAGTCGACCGAGCCTTGTATTCCATCCCCGAACACCTTCGCGGACAGACTGTTTCGGTGCGCGCCGACGGCGATCTGGTCAAAGCGTTCCACCGGGGCACGCTGGTCAAGACCCATCCCCGCCAGCCCGCCGGCGGGCGATCCACCGACCCGGCCGATCTGCCCGCCGACAAGACCGGCTACGCGATGCGGGATTTGACCCAGCTGATCACCACCGCCGCCGGCCATGGGGCCGATATCGGCATCTACGCCGAACACCTGCTCGATCACCAGCTGCCCTGGACACGGATGCGCCAAGTCTACCGGCTGTTGGGGCTGGTCAAACGCTACGGCCCAGCCCCGGTGAACACCGCCTGCGGGCGAGCCCTGGAACTCGACGTGGTCTCGGTGTCCAAGATCGCCGCGATGCTACAAAAGGCCACCGAGAACACCCCGGCCGAGCCGCCGCGGGCGGCCACCGGGCTCGCCCCGGCCCGGTTTGCCCGTGACCCCGGTGAATACCGCCCACAAGGCCGGCAGCAGCCCAACTGGCTGACCGTGATCAACGGCGACACCACCACCCCCGCCAGCAGCGACCAGCCCGAGGGGCGGTGACCCATCATGGCTACTAAACCTGTTGTCAGCGACCCGATCTCGACTGACCTCAAGAATGTGATGCGTCAGCTCAAACTCGGGCGCATGCTCGACACCCTGCCCGAACGACTCACCTTGGCCCGCCAGCAGCACCTGTCGCACGCGGCGTTTCTGGAGCTGATCCTCGCCGATGAGGCTCACCGCCGAGACACCAGCTCAGCGGCCCGCCGCGCCCGCGAAGCCGGCCTGGACGCGGCCATGCGCCTGGACTCCTGGGACGACACCGCGGCCGTGCGCTACGACCGCACCCTGTGGACCGACCTGACCAGCCTGCGGTTCCTCGACGGCCCGCATGGGGCTCTACTTCTGGGCGCCGTCGGGGTCGGAAAAACGCACCTCGCGACAGCCCTGGGGCACATCGCCATACGCCGGCGCATCCCCACCCTGATGCTACGTGCTGATGCGATGTTCAAGCGGCTCAAAGCATCCCGCCTCGACAACAGCACCGAAGCCGAGATGCGCCGCCTGGCCCAAATCCGGCTGCTGATCATCGACGACTTCG
>NZ_JBYCLE010000455.1:0-10111 GCF_057473765.1 Mycobacterium sp. TH-M106
AGGGCAGCGACGTCGAGGACAAACTCGCCAACGTCATCTTCACGCCGTTCCAGGACCGGCACGGCAGCAGCATCCTGACCGTGCGCGACCAGAACACCTTCGCCGAGGAGCTACGCCAGAAACGGCTGATGACCCTGATCCACCTCTGGTTGGTGCACCGCTTCAAGGCTGACTGGGTGCACTACGTCACTCCCACCGAGGACAACCTGTACCAGACCGAGAAGATGAAGTCGCACGGCATCTTCCGCGACGTTCACCAAGAGGTGGGCGAGATCATCGTCGCCGAGGTGAACCAGCCACGCATCGCGGAGCTGCTCGCACCCGATCACGCGGCGCTCTGGCGGCTGATCCGCAAGGAAGGGTAGCCCGCGCCCGTTACGCCTGCTTCGGCAGCTGGGCGTACATCAGCGGCACTATATAGTCGGCCAGGTAGGCATGCCCGGCGTCGGTGGGGTGCACACCGTCGGTGCCGATCAGATCGGGTCTGTCGACAAACCATCGCTCGGCGATCGGATCGACGAACTCCGCACCCGCCGCACGGGCCTCGGTCGCGAGGATGTCCCGGACCCGCAGCATGGCGTGGGGCACGTCAGCGGTGGGCCATGGCGGGCCGATCACCAGCAGCCTCGCCAACGACGTGGACCGGCGCGCGAGGCCGAGCGTGTCACGGACCATCGTCGTCAACTGCGCCGGGTCGACATCGCGATCGTTGCGGGAGCCGAAGAACACCACCAGCGCGTCGTCAGCGTGCACCGCCCGGGAGGCCAGATCCTCGAACAGGCTGCCCTGATTGCCGCGCGCGCCGTAGCCGGCGCCCCCCTCCGCCGCCACATCGGCCGCGACGTGCATTCCGCGGCGGGCCAGCTTCTGCCATGCCAATTCGGGCCAGCCCCTGGCGCCCTCGCCACCCTCGGCCGAGCCGGCCGTGTAGGAGTCGCCGATCACCGCGACGTGCTCCTCCGGCGAACCGAGCAGCCGGGTCTCGCAGCACCGAGCCGGCGCCGGGCGCTGCGCGAGCGGACGGATCCAGGGCAGCGCTGCGACAGCTACCGAAGCAGCTAGCGCGACCGCGAAAGTGGTCAGCCGGGTCACCGCAACCTCCCCAGTCTTCCCGGTCGATGGCGCCACCACCCGCGCCGCGATGTATCCCGGCGTGTGACGTTACTGCACGGTCAACGCGCCACTGCCACGACGCGGTAACGGTTGCATCGCGCTTGCCGTGCTTGCCGTGCTTGCGGCGACCGCCGTCCCGCGCGGATCTAGGATCTCATCGACGACGGCGACCGGGTCGCGCTGGAGGTCGATCTGATCGCTGGCGGGCTCAACCCGCTCGGGCGCGCCCGTAACGGCGTTGGCGCCGCCGATGGTGGCCATGCTGCGCATCCACCTGCGGGCGGGTTCTTCGACGGTGCGAAACAGCAGCATCGAGCCGGTGACGGCGATCCCCAAGAGTGCGATGACGATCCATTGCCCGATCGCACCGTGCAGAGCGACGTCGAACTGCTCTGCGGCCCAGTTCCACGCGGTGTGCACCAGCTCGTGCACCATGTACAGGCAGAACGAGATCTGACCGCCGTACACCAGCAGCCGGGTGGACAGCAGCCTCGGCAGGCTGCCCACGCCGACCGTCAGCGCCGCCACCAGCGGCACGAACAACACGTCGACCAGTCCCCCGCTGTCGTAGATCCCGGACAGCGGGTGGGCATCGAAGAAGTACAGGGCGCCGACGATGACACCCAGAAGCGCCGCGGAAGCATACCCGGCACCTCTGCGGGCGCGCTCGGTCAGTCGCAGCTTACGCACCGCCGCGCAGGCCAGCGCGCCCGCAGTGAACTGCATGACGATCCGCGGCAGCCAGCTCCAGGGTGTGTAGAACTGACCGCTCACCAAGAGCAGCAGCATCGGCGGCAGCGACGCAGCGACCGCCAGCCACATCACGTTGCGCGCCCTGGTCACCCGCGCCATTCGGTAGACCATCAGCACCAGCACGCCGAACACCAGGTAGGCCAACCATTCCGCGCTGATCGACCAGGCCGGCCCGTCCCAGCTGGACCCGTCGAAGTAGGGCTGAAACCACAGCTGAACCAGCAGGATCTGACGTACATAGCTGGTCGCTGTCAGCTGGCTGACCTCCTCCGACGGCACGTGACCGACGTGCAGCGTGAAGATCACCCACAGCGCGGCAAGGTGCAGAGTGACCAGGTAAACCGGCCACACCCGGGCCAGCCGTAGCCACAGAAAGTGCGCCGTCTCGCGCGCCGACCACGTCACTCCCATGCGGTCCAGGTAGTTCCAGGTCAGCACGAATCCACTGAGAATGAAGAACAGGTCGACGCCCTGCGCACCGCAGTTGAGCACCGGGGCGAGCGCATCGCTGAATTCGGGGGCCGCCGCGGCCAGCAGTGGCCGGAAGTGAAACAACACCACCCACACCGCGGCGACGATGCGTAGCCCGGTGAGGGCTTTGATCTCTCCGGTGTGCACAACACTCTTTCGCCGGTGGGCTCTGCTACTGCGGCTCTCGTGTTGGCAGACTAACAGCGCAATCGTCTCCGGTACGGGAGGTGGCCGTCGGTGATCATCCAGCGGCCGCCATCGCCGTTGCTCGAACCACGCCGACCGTAGGAAATTCAGTTCTCACCAAAGCGTTAAACGCCGGCCCATGCCGCCTTAACTTCGCCGCCTAGCGTCGAGAACACGGAGAGACCGGCGATTGCCGACCTGGATATTGCGACCGAAGACTGAGGCCGATCATGCCTACCACGACTGCTTGGGACTCGACCAACTCCACGCTCGACTGCGGGGGCGCGCAGGTTCGCGCGCACTATCGCCACCTGGCAACGGTGGTGGCGATCCGGGGCCGCATCGACCCCACCAACGTCGATCGCCTCAGCGACCAGGTTCGGCGTTTCATCCTCGCCAAAGAACCACTGGTGCTGGATATGAGTGGTGTCGATGCTATTGGGGCCGCTGGTATCTGGCTGTTATGCGTGCTGGACGGGGATTGCCGCGCCGCCGGCGTGGAATGGACGCTTGTGTCAAGCCCGGCCGTCAGCGATCTGCTGCGTGACTTCGACGAGGATGCCAAATTCCCGACGTCCCGTTCGGTGCACCAAGCGCTGCACAACCTCGCCAACGTGATCGAGCGGCGTCGTCAGGTGCTGCTGCCGTTGTTTGAGAAGACGGCCTGAAATAGCCCGCAAGGCAGTCGCCGCGCTGGTCGGTGTCGCGGCCCAACTCGCCGGCAGGCTGCGGCGTGCCGGCCGGGTGCTCGGGGCGCTTGCCGTGGCGTGCACCGCCGGTCTCGGTTTCTGCTCCCCGAGTTCGGCATCACCGGATTCGGGGCCGGATCCCTCCCCCGGCGTGCCCCCGGTCGGCACTGCGGCGCGTGCCGCGGGCTTGGTCGATGTTCGCAGAGCCGTCCCGGATGCGATCGTCGACCTGCGTTATGCGACGCCGGACAATTTCGTCGGAACATCGCTGTATCCACCCGACGCACGCTGCCTGGTGCACGAATCTCTGGCGCCGGGCCTTGCGACCGCGGCCGACGTGCTGCGTCGCCAGGGCCGTGGGCTGGTCTTCTGGGACTGCTATCGGCCGCATGCCGCGCAGGTCGCAATGTTCGAAGCGGTTCCCGACCCGAACTGGGTGGCCCGGCCCGGACCGTTCGCCCGCAGCCACGAGTCCGGGCGTTCGGTCGACGTGACATTGGCCGGCCTGGCGGACCCGACTGCCCAGTGCCCGGCGGCGCGGCGCGCCGGTAGGGCCTGCCCGGTCGACATGGGGACCGACTTCGACGATTTCTCGCCGCGTGCGTTGGCGTTCGCCACCCGAGGCATCAGTGAAGCGGCGGCGTCGAATCGGGCCGCGCTGCGCAGCGCCATGCGTGCCGGCGGCCTCGCAGCCTACTCCGGCGAGTGGTGGCACTTCGACGGCCCGGGCGCCGGCGTCGAACGGCCCATCCTCGACGTTCCGGTCGGTTGAGCGGTAGTCAACGCCCGGCCGGGTTGGACAGGTGGCGTTCCACCGACTCGACCTTTGCGGTCATCGCGTCGGCGACACCCTGTCGCCAGTCCACCTTGATCACGGTGCTGACCCGGGGTGAGCGCGCCGCCACGGCTTCCACCGCCCGCTGCACCACGGCCATCACCTCCGCCCAGGTGTCGCCTTCGAGCACAGTGAACATCGAGTCGGTCCGGTTCGGCAGTCCGGACTCGCGAACGACCCTCACCGCTTCCGCGACGATCTCACCGACGCCCTCCCCCACACCCAGCGGCGTGACAGCAAACGCAACCAGCACAGACACCTATCTCACCTGACCCAGACGCACCACGACGAGCGTACTTCGACTGGCCGCACCGCCAGCAACGATGGCAGCATCGAACCTCATGCGGATTCTGGTACAACGCGTCTCGTCGGCGCGTGTGTCGGTCGATCACCGGATAGTCGGTG
Source organism: Mycobacterium sp. TH-M106 (assembly GCF_057473765.1). Lineage (NCBI taxonomy): Bacteria > Bacillati > Actinomycetota > Actinomycetes > Mycobacteriales > Mycobacteriaceae > Mycobacterium > Mycobacterium sp. TH-M106. The sequence continues at coordinate 4,453 of NZ_JBYCLE010000455.1, forward strand.
CGGTCGAACCGGTTGGCCCGGACGGCTCGAACGGACAGGGGCTGCTGGTCTTCGTCGGAGTCACCCACACCGATGACGTCGCCAAAGCGCAGCGGCTTGCCGAGAAGCTTTGGCGGCTGAGGATTCTCGACGGCGAGCGATCCGCCGCTGACGTCGATGCGCCGATTCTGGTGGTCAGCCAGTTCACGCTTTACGCCGACACCGCCAAGGGGCGAAGGCCGTCCTGGAACGCCGCCGCGCCCGCAGCGGTGGCCGAGCCGCTGGTCGCCGCGTTCGCCGGCGCGCTCCGCGGCCTGGGTGCACACGTGGAAACCGGAGTGTTCAGCGCGCATATGCAGGTTGAACTGGTCAACGACGGCCCGGTGACTCTGCTGCTGGAGCTGTGACCGGAGACTCGGCGGATCGGCTGGGCCTGGCACGCACCGCTCCTTAGTGGTCTGGCCGCAGATGGTCGGAATCTGACTGAGGACACTACCTGGCGGCCGATGCTCCCCCGATCACAGCGCCGGACCGTCGCGGAGCGGGGGCCGCTGCGCGGTGGCCAGCCCGACCGGCGGCAGGTAAACCCCCACCAGCGTGCGGTGCCACCACGCCCGGTCACGCCGCAGCTCCCGCCAGGTGGTGAAGCGGTAGATGTACAGCAGCGCCCGCACATACTGCGGCGGGGCGTCGGGGAACGGGTTGTGGCGCAACAGGCGCAATGTCGCCCGGTCGTTTTCCAGCAGCCGCACCATGAAGGCGCTCAGCCACTGCTGCGCGTACAGCGGGGAGATAGCTGCGAACCACATCAACCAGTCCAGACGCAGATGATACGGCGCCCACTGCGCCGGCAACCGGTGCAGCGCGCCGGGCTTGCCCTTGAATTCGTATTCTTTCCATACCGTTTCATCGGTGATCTCCGGCTCGTCGGTGCCCTCTATCACCACTTCGCGGCGGGTCCGGCCGATCGATCCGAACGCACCGTAGGTGTTGACCAGATGAAACGGGTTGAACGACGCGTTCATCCGCTGCTGGCGAGAGAGCAGGTTGCGTACCGGCCAATAGCTCAGCACCACCACCGTGGCGGTGAACGCGAAGACCAAGCCGGCGAACCACGGCGGTGCCTGCGGCAGTGCCGGCGGTTCAGGGATCGGCAGCAGCGATGCCGCCAGCGAGCCGTCGATCGCGCTGCAAGCCAGGATGATCGTCACCCAATTCAGCCAGGCGAAATTGCCGGACGCCACCAGCCACAGCTGGGTGACGACGATGATCACGGCCGCGCCGCTGGCTACCGGCGGAGGGGCGAACAACCCGAATGGAACCACGAGCTGGGCAAAATGGTTGCCGGCCACCTCAACCCGGTGCAACGGCTTGGGCAGGTGATGGAAGAACCAACTCAACGGCCCCGGCATCGGCTGCGTTTCGTGGTGGTAGTACAGGCAGGTCAAGTCGCGCCAGCACGAATCGCCGCGCAGCTTGATCAGCCCCGCGCCGAACTCGATCCGGAATACCAGCCACCGAGCCAGCCACATCACCAGCACCGGCGCCGCGACGCGATCGTTGCCCAAAAAAATGGCCAGGAACCCGCTCTCCAGCAGAATGGATTCCCACCCGAACGAATACCACGTCTGACCGACGTTGACGATCGACAGGTACAACACCCACAGCAGCAGCCAGCCCAGCATCGCTGCCCACAGCGGCACCCGGTCGGCGGCGCCGGCGACGATGGCCGCCGAGAGCGCAACACCTAACCAGCACACGCCGGCGAAGAACCGGTCGGAGTAGTGGAGGTGAAAGATGCTGGGCGCGGCTCGGAATGGCTGCCGCTGGAGGAACCGCGGCACCGGTAGCATGCCGTGCGCCCCGATGAGCGCGCGGAACTGCCGCACGGCGGCGATGAACGCGATCAGATAGATGGCCGCGATACCGCGTTCCAGCACCAACCGGCCCAGCCAATAGTCGGGTGCCGTGAACCACGCCAAGTATGTTTCCAAGCCCGCAACTCCTGTGATGTTCATACCACCGGATGCGGGCCCAATTCAGGCGATTGACAGCGCGCGCCGCAGTAGGTGCATGGCCACGGTCGTCGAACGCTCCCGGACATCGGCGCGGTTGCCCGGCACCCAGGTGGTTCGGGTGATCATCGAGCTGTCACCCAGCAATACGGTGAAGCAGACCGTGCCCACCGGCTTGTCCGCAGTGCCCCCGCCCGGTCCGGCAATCCCGGTGATCGCCACCGCGGTGTCCGCCTGGAAGCGGCGCAGCGCCCCGGCCGCCATAGCCTCTGCCACTGGCTCGGAGACCGCGCCGTGTTCGGCGATCAACGCGGCGTCGACTCCGAGCAAGTCCACCTTCGCGTCGTTGGAGTAGGAAACCACCCCGCCGGCGACGTAGCCCGACGCACCCGCCACCTCGGTCAGCCGTGCCGCCAGCAGTCCGGCGGTGCAGGATTCCGCGGTCGCGATCCGGCGGCCCGTCAGCAACCTGGCGACAATGTCGTCCACCCGTGAACCGTCTTCGGAGTAGATCGCGTCGGCGTGGCGCCCGCGCAGCAGCGTGACCAGTTGCTGATACACCGGCTCGGCGCCGGGCTCGTAGCGGGTGACCATCTCGATCTCCCCGCGCCGCAGGCAGGTGGTGATCTCGAGCTGATCGAAGTCGGCGACACGCTCCTGTGCGTTGCGCAGCGTGTCGGCCAACCCGGACTCCGGTAACCCGAACATCCGCACGGTCTGCTGCCGGTAGATGGTCCGGCCGGCGATCGCGGACTGCACGGCGGAGGTCTGCACCGCCCTCTGCCACATCGGCTGCAGCTCGCGTGGCGGCCCCGGTAACACCACCACCGTCGGGCGGCCGGGCACCACCACGCCGGGCGCGGTTCCCACCGGGTCGATCACCGAGGCCCCGGCCGGAATCAGGGCCTGCTTGCGGTTGGCGGCCCGGATCGTCTCGAAGTCGGCGCTGTCGGGGGTGTTGTAACGCGCCATCAAGGACGTCAGGATCCTGGCGATCCTGGCTTCCAGGTCGGAGTCCAGCACCAGTTCGCGCCCGCAGAAGCGGGCTACGGTCGCTACCGTCAGATCATCAGCCGTTGGTCCCAGTCCGCCGCTGGTGATGATCAGATCCACGCCGTCGGCAGCCAGGAACCGCAGCTGTGCCTCGATGTCGCTGGGGCGGTCACCGCAGATCGTGATGTGCGCCAGTTCAACCCCGAGCTCAAGGAGGCGGTCGGCGATCCAGGGACCGTTGCGGTCGTGAACCCGTCCAGTCAGTACCTCGGTGCCGGTGACCACAACTCCCGCACGTGCACTCACCGGTCCGAGACTACGCAGCCAGTGCTACGGCAGCGCGGAGATGATGGGCAAACTACCGGCCGCCGGATGACTTGGCACCACCGGCACCGCGGCCGGGGCGGACGGGACGAGAAGGCCCGGGAAGCTTGCCGGCCCAGCGGCGGCCGGGGTGATGCCGCCGAGATTCGGCAGCGGGAACGGCAGCAGCGAACTGAGATTGGCCGGCATCGGAAGTCCGGACGTGACCGGCAGGCCGGCGGCGGTGCCGGCTGTCGGGGCGAGCGTCGCGGCGCTCTGAGGCAGGTTGATGGTGGCGGTGGCGATGGGCGCGGGTGCCGGCGGTAATGCCGGCGCAGCGCCCAGTGCAGCTGCGGCGGTCTGCAGCAACTGCTGCGGAATGCTGCCGACCTGCTCCACGAGCCCCGGCAGGCCCGGACTCGCCAGCGTGGTCGGATCCGCAGTCGCAGTCGCGCTCGACGCCAGTGCGGCTACGAACAGACCCGCGGCGGCGCCCGCGATGACGGTGATGCGGTTTCGGATGCGTGACATGGTTTTCCAATCCCTACGACGACAGGTCGGGACCGAAGTTAAGCCACGGCGAGAGTGACTTGAGTGACAGACGCGGCCGTTTATGGAACCGTTGCGAACGAGAGTCGTTGCGGTGATCGTTACTTGGCCAGCCAGCCCCGGATCTTCGTCAGATCCCTGGTGTAGGTCAGCAGCACAGAGTCCTCGTAATGCGATCCCCCGTTGAGAACGCCGGCACCGCGCCACATCACATGGACGTGGGACAGGCCACGGATGTAGATATCGGCCCGGTCGTGTTCCCTGCGTTGCCAGCCCAACTGTTCCGCGAACGAAGACAGGGCCTGCCGAGCATCGGTTGCGGTGGTCATCGGTTGCTCCTGGTAGTTACATCTTGGTCGAAGACGCTAGCAGTTGCGGCTCGGCCGGTGCAGCCCACCTGGCAGCGGCGGCGGCAGACTGGGCGGTTGCGCTGCACGAGGTATTGACAGTTCCTCACCCCGTCGGTCAAGATATGCAGTACCAACGGTACCGCATAAGCTGAGCGACCGTACGCTGCATTGTCAGACGAGGACTTGACCAGTAGCGACACACAGGAGAAAGCCTCATGGCCAACGTCGTCACTAGCGCATCGTCGGGTCCAGCGAAGCTGCCCGTTCCACCGGTTCGCCGCGTGCGATTCAGGTTCGGCGAGCAGAAACCGATGCGGCACTTCTTCGCAGACGACAACATCGTGCTTAGTCACCTGGTCGCCATGTTGTCGGCGGTGTTCCCGCCCGGCGAGGAATCATTCATCCGCTCTGTCCGCCGATTCAGGGACGAGATAACCGACCCCGGCCTGAAAAGGCGTGTAGCAGGATTCATCGGCCAGGAATCCGTCCACGGGCAAGAGCATCGTCACCTCAATGACAAGCTCATCGACATGGGCTATCCGCTGGTGCGGCTGTTCAACTTCGGTCACGACAGCCGCCGGGAGCGATGGTTGCTCAAGTTCGAAAGCCGCCGGTCCCGATACGGACACCTGGCATGGACCGCCGCCGCTGAGCACTACACCGCCACCGTGGCGCGACGGCTGTTATCCAGCGACGAACTGCAGGCAATCCCAGGTGACCCGGAGGTATGGCACCTGCTCAACTGGCACGCCGTGGAGGAATCAGAGCACAAGTCGGTGGCGTTCGACGTGTTCACATCGGTGGGCGGCGCCGAGGATACCCGGATCGCCGTCATGCGTCACATGTACTACCTGACGATCCCGCTAGTCGTCATGTTCGTCACGTTGTCTGTCCTCACCGATCCGCGAGCGTGGCGTCCGGTCAAGACGCTGCACCAGCTCTACCAGGTGCTGCGCGGCCCACTGGTCAAGGGATTGATGCGCGAACTCGCGCAGTACATGCGGCCCGGCTTCCACCCCAACGACATCGACACCACCGAGCTCGAAACCATCTGGCGCACAGAGCTGTTCGGAGCTGACGGATACGGCGGGGAGATCAGCGACCGCATCAAGTAGGCAGTCGACCAACCCGATCGGGGCCGCGACTCTTGCCGGTGCTGCGCGCCGGAGGCTCGGACCGCGGCAGACGGTCCGCACGGCGAGCCCGGTCGATCTGGTACTAAACTAGAACGCGTTTCAATTCGTGTTGCCTGCTAAGGAGCGCACATGCATACCGCGATCTGCGATGAGCTCGGCATCGAGTTTCCGATCTTCGCGTTCACCCACTGCCGCGATGTGGTCGCCGCGGTGAGCAAGTCCGGTGGTTTCGGGGTGCTCGGGGCGGTCGGCTTCACACCCGAGCAACTCGAGATCGAGCTCAACTGGATCGACGAGCACATCGGCAACCATCCCTACGGCGTCGACATCGTGA
>NZ_JBYCLE010000456.1:0-5873 GCF_057473765.1 Mycobacterium sp. TH-M106
CTCACCGAGGTTCTCCGCGATCTTCTCCGGCCCGAACAAGCGGCAGAACGCACCGTCCTCGTTCCTGGCGAACTCCTCCTCCCAGCGCCGGCGCTCCCCGTCGGCCAGGGACTGGTAGGCGTACCCGTCCAGGCAGTCCCGCAGCAACTCGACGACATCCTCATGCCGGCGATACGTCCGCTCCGCGAGCCGCTCCCGCTGCGCCGCCAGAAACTGCCGGAGCACCTCGTCGATCGTCGTGTCACTTCGAGCCGTCGCCATGGCGCCGAATCTAACGCATCTCCAGGACCACACCTGGCCGGCCGGGGCTCCTGGTTCCATCCAGTCCGGGCGCACCGCCCTGAGTCGTGTCGACGATTCCGCGTAGCAAGGCTGGCTTCGTCGTTGCCAACGAACAGTCGACGCACGCGGCCGCAGTCGTCATCACGGAGAGGAAGCATTCGCGCGCCGAGCAGGATCATTGTCCTCGGGAACCAGCCCGCGTGCGCGACGCAACATGATCCTGACGTTGTCGGTGAGCCGTTTCAGCCCCAGCCGGTCGAGTACGGCACGGAACAGCTCCTCTTCGGACAGCAGGTCGTTACCTCGGGCCAGCTCGGCCAGATGATGCGCCAGCTCCGCGGCTGGAACCTCGTCAAGTGGTCGCGGTCCCAGCTCACGGGGGACAACCTGAGGCGCACTGGGCAGACGAAATGTCCTCGGCTTCACACCGGGCTCGTTCAACGGGTTCTCGGAGACGATCTGCCCTTGCCGCTCGGCGATCGAGATCGCGCGATTCAGCGTGTGCGCGATCTCCCTGCCGACCCGCCGGCCACCGGATGCTCGGACGTAGGACTGCTGCAGCCGGTGTCCCAGCACTGGGCCCTCGACGGCGACAATGCGCACAACGTTGGCCACGACAACGCTGAATGGACTCGCACCGATCGCCGGCAACGGCTCGTCGAACGCCTCATAAGCCTTGAGCAACGCCGGCCTGGGCGCGCAAACAACCTCCCGGGTAACAGGTTCGGGGTCCTCACGCTCCACGGGCGGGGCGTCTGCGCACTCCCCCGCATCAGCCGGACGTGGGCCGCCATCGGATGCTGCAGACGCCTCGGCGTGCACCGGTTGCGCATCCTCGACCGAGCCTGCGGTCTCGGCGGACCGGTGGCGGCCACCTGTCAAGGCCTGCTCGACAATGCCGGCCGCCTCGGGCGGAACGACATTGTCATCACCACGAATGGGGTCGATCCAGTCCGCCGTGCGGATATCCAGTTTGTCGAGCTGCTCCCACAGCTTCTGCAGCGTGCCCGCCATATCCGCGTAGAAGATCGACTCGCGGACCCGGAAGAACTTCCAATCGCATCGTTCGAGCTCACGTTGACGAGCCAGATCCGCTTCGTATTCGGCCGGCCCATGCCAAAAGTCGCCGTCACACTCCACAGCCAGGCGACCCTTCGCGCCGATGATCACCAAGTCGATGAAGTAGCCCAGCGCGGGGTATTGCGGGACCACGGTGTAGCCGCGCTCGACAATGCGGTTGAACACTCGCTGCTCGAACAACGAATCGAACGGCGGGACCCGCAGGTCCTCGGGGACCACCGCGTCGACCGAGCCCTCGATCCCGCCGTTGGTGCGGTTGATCACGCCGTAGCAGTAGTCCAGCAGCTGGTAGCGCATGTCCTCTTTGTTGGTCAGCGCCGCCTTGGGCACCGAATGGTAAACCCACATTTGATCTTTCGCGCGGGAGGCTGCGACATTGAAGCGTTGAACGTACAGCGAAGCCGTGAGCGCACTCATCCTTCTGGCCGGGTCCGGCGCCTTGACCATCGACAAGAACATCACGTCGCGCTCCGAGCCCTGGAAATCCGACGCGTCTCCGCAACGAAGTTGGCGAGCCGACCACTCCTCCGGGGCTACCGCGTCGAGCAGCTTGCCTTCGATCAACTTTGCCTGTTCCTTCCCGAGCAGCGAGATCACGCCGAAAGTCGCACCGTCGTAGCGCGGTTCCGCCAGACATTTCCGAACCTGATCGACGATCGCCTCCGCCTCGACGGGGTTGGTCTTGTTGTTCGCCTCGTAGCCCTCGGCGAGGTGAACGACCTTGATCGGCTCGAGCCGGTCGGCCCCGAGCTGGCGTACCGGAACCAGACGGATTCCTTCCGGCTCGTAGGCGATGCGGTTGGAGAATCCGATGATCTCCGGGACGCAGCGACGGTGTTCGGTCAAGGTGATGCGACCACCGAAACGCATTGCCGCCTCGTCGAAGTAGCTGCGTTTGGGGTCCAGCCAGGAAGCCCGGTAGGGATCGCCGGACAGGTACTGGTTGGCCAGGTCGCGAAGGTGCTGTTGATCGACACCGACCGCCGCCGGTGACACCTGTTTGTCGTCGCCGATGACGACGACCTTCGGCGCCAGATACTGCAGGAAGGATGCCTCAAGACCAGCCTGTGACGCCTCGTCGACGATCACGACGTCATACAGGTTCGGGTGCACGCGAACCTGTTCGGCGATGCGGTAGATCGGCATGATCCACACCGGCACCGACGGGCGACACCGGTCCATCGCTTCGGTGATTTCGGCGCGCTGCTTGGCGGCGTACTTGCCGGTCCCCTTGCCGAAGCGAGAGACCAACTGCGCGTACTGCGTGAGGTTCGCGCGTGCGCTCCCGGTCAGCCGGCCCGGTGCCACCGCATATCCCCACGCCCGCTCCGCGGCAAGATTCTCAACTTCGCTGCGGATCTGGCGTTCAATGGAATCGAGTTGATTCTTGAGGACGTTCGTGTCTTCGCAGTCCTGCTCGATGATCCATCGGCGGGTCGCTTCCCAGCGCAGCGCATCGTCGAAAGACGCCAGACGATCAGCCCATTCCGGTGCTGCCGGGTCCGCGGCAATAGCCTCCCCGAGGCGAGGCGCGTACCGGTCAAGCTCGGCGCGACTCCGGTCACGTTCTGATACCGCTCGCGCCACCTCATGGAGATGCACGAGTTGGCTATGGGCCGACACGTACGCTTGCAGATCACGATTCGCGACAGCGTTGAGCAGCTCCTCAGTGACATCCGAGGAATTCGGCCACTGGGATTCGGCCGTCAGATAGCTGAGCAGCGCCGTCAGGGGGGCGGTGGCCGCGGCAGCGGCATCGGCAGCGTTGGCCGCGTCGACGAGGGCGCCGTAGCGGCGGATCTCGTCGAGGTTGTTCCAGTCGGGCACCGGCAGGCCAATGCGTTCGAACCACGCGCGCTCCACCGCGAGCCGCTCACCCAGAGCGAGAACCATGTCGAGTTGCGCGAGTTCGGTGCGGTGCCATTGCAATTTTTCGGCGAGGGTGTCCTCGTCCGGAATCGAAACGGAGATCGGCCACGCGTGATCCATCGCCGTGATCGTGCGGATCGCCTCGACCCAGTCGATAAAAGCGGCCAGCTGTTGCACCGTCGCCGCCGGCACACCGTCGACCCTGACGGCCGTGAAAAACGGTGCGGCCAGTTTCACCGTTTTCGACGTGAAAGCACCGACCTTGGGTGTGCCGTCCGGCAGCGTTTTGATCGTGTTGCCGGACTCAAGGTGAGCAAGCAACGATTTCGCCACCTGTTCATGGACGGCGCGATCTCCATCGGAAACGACCACCGACATCGTCGGCCCCAACCGCGCGAGCAACGTTGCAGCGTTGTGGCCAAGGGTCTTGAGCTGAGCCGAACGCGCCACCCACGACTGCTGCCTGCCGCTTCGCACGTCGCGCAACGCTTCTTCGAGCCACGCTCCTTGGCGGCGCTCGAAAGCAGCGGCGCGGTCCGCGACGTCGGAAACCCGTGCGCGGAGGTCGTCGCGAGCCTCGTTCGGCAGGGCGCAAATCAGCTGAAACAATTTGTCCTGCAATAGAATTCTGAAGGAGTCTCTGTTGGCGATCGCGCGCTCCTCGGCGACGCGAAGAGCCGCGAACTCGTCCGGTGACACCACGATAGACAGGTCGGCCAGCCGGCCGGCTGCCTGCGCCTCATGGCTGATCACATCCTGGTCCAGAAGTGTCGCACGCCATCGTTCGACGTCCGGGGTGCCTGCCAGCTGCCCGAACCGGCCCGGATCGACGTCGAAGTCACGAATCCATTCGAAGGCCGGCGCGTCACGCAGGTGACGGTAAGCGATGGCGGCCAGGGTGCCGCGTTCCGGACCGTCGTCGTGCGTTTCGACTTCGCGACGGCGTATCGCGACGAGTCGCCCGTACACATCGGCGCGGCGACGGCGCAAATCGTCCAACGCGGCCAGGCACCCGTTGATGGAATTCTGGGAATCTTGCGCGTCGAATTCATCTGCACGCCTTGAGATCTGCTCCACTGCGGTGCGAAGGTCGGCCATGTCCGCGCGGGATCTCCCGATGACCGAGACAGCCAGCGGCTGGATCTCGCGAGGAAGTTTGTCGCGAACCTCATGCAACGCCCGGTCGGTGTAGGCGGTGATCAGCACTCGCTTGCCCTGCGCGAGCAGGTGTGACACCAAAACCGCCGCCGTGTGGGTCTTTCCGGTGCCCGGCGGGCCCTGCACCACCGTTTGCGCGGTGCGGTCGACCCGCTCGATGATCCTGCGCTGCGCCTCGTTGACCGGAAGCGGAAGGAAATCTTCCTCGTCGATCGTGACAACAGCACCGGGGGTGGTGCTCGGTTCCGACTCGGGTTGGTGATCGGGGTCGATCAACGGGACGATGCCGCTGGGGATTTCACCCGCCGCCTGGATCTGGGACACGATTTCTGCATAGATCTGCACCAAGCCGCGGTTGCTGCGCCGCCGCAGGATGATCGCGGGGGCGAAAGCGGCGCGCGGGCCGGCGCCGGTCGGCGGCGTGAGCGCGTCCTCGTCGTAGGCCGCGTCGGGATCGAGACGGTGCACCAGTCGTCGGCACACCTCGCCGATCGCGGGCCGGTCAAGCAGGTGCCCGTTGTATTCGCCGGCCAGCTGCCTGATCTCGTCGATCTTGGCCGGGCTGGAAATCAGTGCCGGGTCAAGCATGTCGAGTTCGATCGACACCGCCTCGGGCGAGGCGACCTGCACGACGGTCAGGGTGCCCGTGTTCTCGTCGAAGTCGATCGCGATCGGTGCTGTCGCGATGTGCCGCAAGACCTGGTCGTGGTCCATGGGCCGCCAGGTCAGGCATCCGACGCCGAGAACCAGCTCGAACTCCTCGCTGTGATCCACCGAAGCGAGCTGCACCTCGAACAGTTGCCGGTAGCTGTCGCGCGCCGCCGCGTCTCGTCGCTCACGCTGGGCCCACAGCCGCCAAGCGGCCACCCAGTGCTCGAACGCGTCGCCGATCTGCGGCACGTCGGCAAGCTCCACGCGCGACGCGTCCGGATCTTCGGTGTAGATCGCCTCGCTCAGCGCTGGCTCGATCTCAACGTCCCCGGTCGGCCCGTCCACCCAGAGTTCCAGCTGGTCGGGTAGCAGAGGCGGATCCAGCTTCGGCACCCTGTCGACCACCAGCAGCGGCGCGGCTACTTCCAGCTCTGCAACCCGGTGCGAGGAATGCACCGCCGGGTGCTCCGGCAGTTCGCCGAACCACAGCACGTTCTCGAACGTGTCCACCGTTCTGACCGGCGTGACGAGCATCTGCTGAGCGCGCCCGAGGAAGGTGAAGAGGTTGACCGCCTTGTGCACCAGGTCGGCTCCATCGGGCTGCTGCTCAACGGGCACCATGGTTTGCCTCATCTCGTCGTCGATCGTCGTGATGGTATCCGTCCACTCCGCCACTGGGCACGGAAAAGGAGGGTGCGCGCCAGTTCCCGGGGATCACCTGTTGATCGTGATCCGGCGCAAGAAGCCGTAACCTCGCCGGTATGTCTGCCACTGACGAACTCCGCGACGACTACACCGGCCACGTCGACCCCGGTACCGCCGCCCGCCGCACC
>NZ_JBYCLE010000457.1:0-7462 GCF_057473765.1 Mycobacterium sp. TH-M106
AACACAGCACAACCATGAAAGCCATACCCGACGCCCCTGGGCAGTTCGAAGCCTACGGCCGAGGGCAACAACCACCCATCTAGAAAGGTAGGGAACCGATGAATGTGACCGAGCTGCGCGAGCTGGCCGCGCGCGGCGTGGCGGAGCTGAACGACGCCACCGCAGAAGAGCTGCTGCGCTGGACGGACCAGCATTTTCCCGGCAGCTGGGTGGCGGCTTCCAGCATGGCCGACGCGGTGCTGGTGGACCTGGCCGCAAAGGTCCGTCCCGGCGTCGGGGTGATCTTCTTAGACACCGGCTACCACTTCGCGGAGACCGTCGGCACCCGCGACGCGATCGAGGCAATCTACGACATCGAACTGCTTGATGTCACGCCCAAACAAACTGTGGCGCAGCAGGATACAGCACATGGGAAAGACCTGTTCACCAGCAACTCGACGCTCTGCTGCCAGCTGCGCAAGGTCGAGCCGCTGCGCAACGCGTTGCGCGGCTACTCGGCGTGGGTAACTGGGATACGCCGCGTCGAGTCGCGAACCCGCGCCAATGCCCCACTGATCGCCTTCGACGAGCAGTTCCAGCTGGTGAAGGTCAACCCGCTGGCGGCGTGGTCGGATGCCGACATGGCCGACTACATTGACGAGCACAACATCGTCGTCAATCCGCTTGTCGACAGGGGCTATCCGTCGATCGGCTGCGCACCGTGCACCGCCAAGCCGGCGGCCGGTGCCGATTCACGCAGCGGCCGCTGGGCGGGCACCGCCAAGACCGAGTGCGGGCTGCACGCGTCATGACACCTGATTCTGACGGCGCACGACAGCCTGCACCCGCGTTCGGCTGCGAACATCCAGACGGTTGCCGGCCACGTACGCTGGCTCGCACCGGAATTGGAGGTGCTGGATAGGCGGCTGGCCGAGGCGGACATTTCCGCAACACCGTATAGGACGAATCCGCAAAGTATTCTGTCTGGATGGTTGTCGAACGTGCGGTCACCCCGGCTGTGCTGGCAGCTCTGGCCGACACCCCGGTGGTCGTCGTCAACGGTGCACGGCAGGTCGGAAAAACCACGCTGGTTGCCTGGCTTGGCTATCCGGGGTCCAGTGCCGTCGTCTCCCTCGATGACGCCGCCAACCGCGATGCGGCGCGAGATGATCCCCGCGCGTTCGTTTAGCGGTTGGTTGACACGCTCGTCATCGACGAAGCCCAGACGCTGGTCGGCCGCGTAGAGATCATCGAACTCTGACCGTTCTCGCAAGGTGAGCGCATCGGCTTGGCGGACGCATTCGTCGACCTGCTGTTCACCGTGCCAGGTGAATTGATTCGCAGCGCCGACATCGGCCGTGCCCACCTGATCGAACGGATAGCCACCGGAGGTTTCCCGGACGTCATCGCTCGGTCACCGTCGAGGCGCCGGCTGTGGTTTGACAACGACCTCACCACGGCGACGCAATCGGTCATCCGGAGTTTTCAGCGATCGAGCGGCTTGCCGAAATTCCGCGATTGCTTCGCCTGTGCGCGGCGCGAACCGGGGCCGAGCTCAATGTGAGCGCGGTGGCGACCGAACGGTCCATTCCGGCCCGCACCATTGACGGCTATCTGGCGTTGCTGGAGACGGCTTTTCTCATCCACTGGGTGCCGGCGTGGTCAACCAACCGGACCCCAAGGTCATTCGAAGGCCGAAGCTGGTCGTGTCGGACAGCGGGTTGGCGTGCCACCTGCTCGGGGTCACCGGCGCGACGCTGGATCGCCGCGGCGGGCCGCTGGGACAACTCCTTGAAATGTTCGTGGTAAACGAGATTCGAAAGCAGCTCACCTGGTCGACTGAGCGGGCAACTCTGTGGCATTCCCGCGACCGCGGCGGCGCCGAAGTCGATCTCGTGCTCGAACACGCCGACGGCCGGATCTGCGGCATCGAGGTCAAGGCGACCAGCACGCCGCGCGCCGAGGACCTGCGCGGCGTCCGCTATCTTGCGGACCGGCTCGGTGACCGGTTCCAGTTTGGTGTCCTGCTCACCGCCGCTGCGAGGCTACCCCGTTCGGTCCGAAGCTCGCGGCTTTGCCGGTCAGGCACTCCATCTTCGCCGGAGTTGACGCCGCCGCGTTTCGAGCGGGCGAGACTGCGGCTGGTCACCCCCGAAACCACCGTCGCCGTCATCCGGTGGCCCGGCTGTAGATCTTGGTAATGGCACCGCCGTTCTTGTCGAACAGCGCCGCGTCGACGACATCCCAGCCGCCGAGATCGGCGATCGTCCACAGCTTCTCCGGCGTCGGAAACTCGGCCGCGAACTCGGCCGCGACCTCCGGGTCGACCGGTCGGAAGCCGGCGCGGGCCCACAACCGCTGGGCGTCAGCGGTGTACTGGAAGTTCTTGAACGCGGTGGCGGCATCAAGGTGAGTGCTGGTGGTCAGCACCGCCATCGGGTTCTCGATCCGCAAGGTCTGCGACGGGTTGACGTGGGCCACCGGCTTGCCCCTGCGCTCGATGGCGATCGCTTCGTTCTCGTAGCTGATCAAGACGTCGCCGCTGCCCTCGATGAAGAGGTCGGTGGCCTCCCGCCCGGACCCGGGCCGCAGCTTGACATGGTCGCCGACCAGGTGATCGATGAACTCCAGACCGGCCTGCCGGTCTTTGCCGCCGGCGCTTTTGGCAGCGTACGGAGCCAGCAGGTTCCACTTGGCCGAGCCGGAGATCAGCGGGCTGGGGCTGATCACTTCGACTCCAGGCGCCAGCAGGTCGTCCCAGTCGGAGATGTGCTTGGGATTGCCCTGGCGCACCACCAGGGTCACCACCGAACCGAACGGGATGCCCCTGGTGGCGTCTTTGTTCCAGCCGGCGGACACCATGCCGGCTGCCACCAACCGGGTGATGTCCGGTTCCACCGAAAAGTTCACCACATCGGCGGGCTTGCCGTTGGCGACGGCGCGCGACTGGTCACCCGACGCGCCGTAGGACGTCACGACGTGCACATCGGAACCGTCTTCGGTGTCGTTGAACGCCGGAATCACCTTGCGCCAGCCGAATTCGGGAACCGCGTAGGCTACCAGCGTGATTCTAGTGTGCGCGTCGGCTGGGCCTCCGTCGCCGACCATGTCGCCTCTGTCGCCTATGTCGCCGGGAGCGCCTCCGCATGCTGCAAGCAAGGCCCCGGTCAGGGTCAGCGCCAGCGCTCTGCGCCAGCCGGCAGGTTTGGGCATCGGTGTCCCTTCACTCGGCAGGGCGTCAGCGGTGCAGCAACCAGGCCAGGATCACCAAGACGATCAGGCTCACCAACACCAGTGTCACCTGCGAGCGCGGCATCCTGCCCATCAGGGCGCCTCGTCGTTTGCGTGGTGAGCCCAGCCGGCGCGCCGCCTCAACCGGATGCCCCGGATGCCCCGGATGCCCTGGATCCCATTGCCCAACAACGTGTCCAGCGCCACCGCCAGCCCGTAGGCCAACGTCAGCGCGACCGGCATCACCACTGCGGTCTGCAGCACGAAGTCCAGCCCCGACAGCCACAGCTCCACACCATCCCACCAGTTCAGGAAGCCGAGCACGATGCCACCCTATGCAGCGTTTATTTCCGGGGCTACCCGGACACGCCCGCCGGCAAGTGGACGGCGAGCAGGCGGGCCGCAATGATAGCCGCATGGTCCTGCACACCCACTCCACCAGTCAGGCCCGTGGGAGCTCCAACCAGGAGCCCGAAGACAAGCTCGACGGATACCAACCGGCGCCGTTGGCTGTCACCGCGCCGGTGCCCTACTCGGCGATGCGGCAGTTGCGTAGCCCGTTTCCGCCGATCGCCGATTACGCTTTCCTGTCCGACTGCGAGAACACCTGCTTAATCTCCGCGGCCGGCTCGGTGGAGTGGATGTGCGTGCCGCGGCCGGACTCCCCGAGCGTGTTCGGCGCGATCCTCGACCGTACCGCAGGCCACTTCCGGTTGGGACCCTACGGCGTGTCGGTGCCGTCGGCCCGGCGCTACCTGCCCGGCAGCCTGATCCTGGAGACCACCTGGCAAACCCACACCGGATGGCTGATCGTTCGCGACGCGCTGGTGATGGGTCCCTGGCACGACATCGAAACCCGGTCGCGGACCCATCGTCGCACCCCGACCGACTGGGATGCCGAGCATATCCTGTTGCGCAGCGTCCGGTGTGTCAGCGGAACCGTGGAGCTGATGATGAGCTGCGTGCCGGCCTTCGACTACCACCGGGACGTCGCCGGGTGGCAATACTCGACGAATGCCTACGGCGAGGCCATCGCCCGGGCCAAGGAGGACCCGGACTCGCATCCGACGTTGCGGTTGACCAGCAACCTGCGGATCGGCCTGGAAGGCTGCGAAGCGCGGGCCCGCACCCGCCTCATGGAGGGCCACAACGTCTTCGTCGCGCTGAGCTGGTCCACCCACCCGGCGCCGCAGACCTACGAAGAGGCCTCCAGCAAACTGTGGAACACCACCGAATGCTGGCGGCAGTGGATCAACATCGGTGACTTCCCCGACCATCCGTGGCGGTCGTATCTGCAGCGCAGCGCGCTGACGCTTAAGGGCCTGACCTACTCCCCCACCGGCGCGCTGCTGGCGGCCAGCACCACCTCGCTGCCGGAAACACCTCAGGGCGAACGCAACTGGGACTACCGCTACGCATGGGTTCGTGATTCGACGTTCGCGTTGTGGGGCCTTTACACCCTGGGCCTGGATCGCGAGGCAGACGACTTCTTCGCGTTCATCGCCGACGTGTACGGTGCCAGCAACGACCAACCCCACCCGCTGCAGGTGATGTACGCCGTTGGTGGCGAGCGCGAACTCGACGAAGAAGAGCTGCCCCACCTGTCCGGGTATGACAACGCCCGACCGGTGCGGGTCGGCAACGGCGCCTACCGGCAGCGCCAGCACGACATCTGGGGCACCATGTTGGACTCGGTATACCTGCACGCCAAGTCCCGGGAACAGATCCCGGAGGGGCTGTGGCCGGTGCTCAAGCAGCAGGTGGAGGAGGCCATCGAGCACTGGCGCGAACCCGACCGCGGGATCTGGGAGGTTCGCGGCGAACCGCAGCACTTCACCTCGTCGAAGGTGATGTGCTGGGTTGCGCTGGACCGCGGGTCGAAGCTGGCCGAGCTACAAGGCCACACCAGCTACGCCCAGCAGTGGCGGGCCGTCGCCGAGGAGATCAAGGCCGACGTGCTGGCCAACGGCGTGGACTCCCGCGGTGTGCTGACCCAGCGCTACGGCAGCGACGCACTGGACGCCTCCCTGCTGCTGGCGGTGCTGACCCGGTTCCTGCCGCCGGACGACCCGCGGGTGCGCGCCACCGTGCTGGCCATCGCCGATGAGCTCACCGAAGACGGCCTGGTGCTGCGTTATCGGACCGAGGAGACCGACGACGGGTTGGCCGGCGCGGAGGGCACCTTCACCATCACGTCGTTCTGGCTGGTGTCGGCGCTGGTGGAGATCGGTGAGGTCAGTCGCGCCAAACATCTATGCGAACGTTTGCTGTCATTCGCCAGCCCTCTGCACCTCTACGCCGAGGAGATCGAGCCGCGCACCGGACGGCACCTGGGCAATTTCCCGCAGGCGTTCACCCACCTGGCACTGATCAACGCGGTGGTGCATGTGATCCGCGCCGAGGAGGAGTCCGACAGCTCCGGGGTGTTCCAGCCCGCCAACGCGCCCATGTAGGTCACCCGGTTTCGCGGCGAACATGCAGAAAATCGCACGCCCGGTGCCTCCACGATACGATTCTCTGCATGCTCACGGGTGCGGCCGCTACTTCTTGGGCTTGTCACCACCCGTGTCGGTGGACAGCGCCGCGACGAACGCCTCCGGCGGCACGTCGACCCGTCCGATGGTCTTCATCCGTTTCTTGCCCTCTTTCTGCCTCTCCAGCAGTTTGCGTTTGCGGGTGATGTCGCCGCCGTAACACTTGCTCAACACGTCCTTGCGGATCGCGCGAATATTCTCCCGGGCAATGATTTTCGACCCGACCGCCGCCTGCACGGGCACCTCGAACTGCTGGCGGGGGATCAGTTCCTTCAACTTGGCGGTCATCTTCTGGCCGTAGGCCGCCGCGGCATCTTTGTGCACGATGGCGCTGAACGCGTCGACGGCCTCGCCCTGCAACAGGATGTCGACTTTGACCAGTGCGGCTTCGGAGTCGCCGGCCTTCTCGTAGTCCATGCTGGCGTAGCCGCGGGTGCGTGACTTCAGCGCGTCGAAGAAATCGAAGATGATCTCGCCCAGCGGCAGGACGTAGCGCAGCTCGACGCGCTCCGGGGACAGGTAGTCCATACCTCCGAGCACACCGCGCCGGGTTTGACAGAGCTCCATGATGGTGCCGATGAACTCGCTGGGCCCGATGATGGTGGTCTTGACCACCGGCTCGTAGACGGCGGCGATCTTGCCGGGCGGCCAGTCCGACGGGTTGGTCACCGTCACCTCGGTGCCATCTTCTTTCACCACCCGGTAGACGACGTTCGGCGCGGTGGCGATCAGGTTCAGCCCGAATTCGCGTTCCAGCCGCTCCCGGGTGATCTCCATGTGCAGCAGACCCAAGAAACCGCAGCGGAACCCGAAGCCCAGCGCCAGCGAAGTCTCCGGCTGGTAGGCCAGCGCTGCGTCGTTGAGCTGCAGCTTGTCCAGCGCGTCGCGCAGGTTTGGGTAGTCGGAGCCGTCGACGGGATACAATCCGGCGTACACCATCGGCCGTGGTTCCCGGTAGCCGGTCAGCGCCTCGGTGGCACCGTGGCGTGCGGTGGTGACGGTGTCGCCGACCTTGGACTGGCGTACGTCCTTGACCCCGGTGATCAGGTAGCCGACCTCTCCGGCGCCCAGCCCGGCCGTGGCTTTCGGTTCGGGTGAGACGATGCCGACCTCCAGCAGCTCGTGGGTGGCACCGGTGGACATCATCGCGATCTTCTCGCGCGGGGTGATCGTGCCGTCGACGACGCGGACGTAGGTGACCACGCCGCGATAGATGTCGTAGACGGAGTCGAAGATCATCGCCCGGGTGGCCGCGTCGGCGTTACCCACCGGCGGCGGCACCTGACGCACCACCTCGTCGAGCAGCGCTGGCACCCCCTCGCCGGTCTTGCCGGATACCCGCAGCACCTCGCTGGGCTCGCATCCGATGATGTGGGCCAGCTCGGCGGCGTAGCGGTCCGGGTCGGCGGCCGGCAGGTCGATCTTGTTGAGCACCGGAATGATCGCCAGGTCGCGGTCCAGCGCTAAGTACAGATTGGCCAGGGTCTGCGCCTCGATGCCCTGGGCGGCGTCGACCAGCAGCACCGCCCCCTCACAGGCCGCCAACGCCCGGGACACCTCATAGGTGAAGTCCACATGGCCGGGGGTGTCGATGAGATGCAGCACATAGCCTTGGCCTGCGACGGTCCAGGGCAGCCGCACGTTCTGCGCCTTGATGGTGATGCCGCGTTCCCGCTCGATGTCCATCCGGTCCAGGTACTGCGCGCGCATCGCGCGCT
>NZ_JBYCLE010000458.1:0-1605 GCF_057473765.1 Mycobacterium sp. TH-M106
CCCACAGGCCGTCACCGGTGCGCTGGAACCCGAACATCGAATAGAAGATGTAGACGCCGATCATCGGCTCGTCGTGGGTGGCATACGAGGTGCCCACGGCGGTGAAGCTGGCGGCCGCACCCGCTTCGTTGATGCCCTCGTGCAGAATGTGGCCGGTTTGGCTCTCCCGGTAGGCCAGCATCAATTCGGCGTCGACTGAGGTGTACAGCTGCCCGTTGCGGTTGTAGATCTTCAAGGACGGGAACCATGAGTCCATCCCGAAGGTGCGGGCTTCGTCGGGGATGATCGGCACGATTCGGTCGCCTAGCCCGTTTGTGTGCTTGTCCCGCAACAGTTCCTTGAAGATACGCACCGTGGCCATGGTGGTCGCGACCTCCTGGTTGCCCGACCCCTGCCGCACCGCCCGGTAGGCCTCGGGACCCGGCAGGGTGAGCGCCTTGGACTTGTTGCGGGACCTTTCGCGGGATCTGTTGCGGCGCTCGGGGACAAACCCGCCCAAGCTGCGCCGCCGCTCCAGCAGATAGCGGATCTCCGGCGCCTCCGGACCGGGGTGGTAGTAGGGCGGCAGGTAGGGGTTCTCCTCCAGTTGGGCATCCGAGATCGGGATCCGCATCGAGTCACGGAAGTCCTTGAGGTCTTCCAGTCGGAACTTCTTCATCTGGTGGGTGGCATTGCGCCCGGCGAAGTGGCTGCCCAGGCCATACCCTTTGATGGTCTTGGCCAGGATCACGGTGGGCTGGCCCTTGTGCTCGACGGCGGCGCGGTAGGCCGCATACACCTTGCGGTAGTCGTGACCGCCCCGCTTGAGGTTCCAGATCTGCTCATCGGAGAGCTGCTCGACGAGGGTCTTGGTTCGCGGGTCGCGGCCGAAGAAGTGCTGGCGGACATAGCCGCCGTCGTTGGCCTTGTAGGTCTGGAAGTCCCCGTCAGGGGTGACGTTCATCAGGTTGACCAGGGCGCCGTCCTTGTCGGCGTGCAGCAGCGCGTCCCACTCACGGCCCCAGACCACCTTGATCACGTTCCAGCCGGCACCACGGAAGAACGACTCCAGCTCCTGGATGATCTTGCCGTTGCCGCGCACCGGGCCGTCCAGGCGCTGCAGGTTGCAGTTGATGACGAAGGTCAGGTTGTCCAGCCCTTCCAGCGCGCCGATGTGCAGCAGCCCGCGGCTCTCCGGTTCGTCCATCTCACCGTCGCCCAGGAAGCACCACACATGCTGGTCGGAGGTGTCTTTGATGCCACGGTCATGCAGGTAGTGGTTGAACCGGGCCTGGTAGATGGCGTTCATCGGGCCCAACCCCATCGACACCGTCGGGAACTCCCAGAAGTCGGGCATCAGCCGCGGATGCGGGTATGACGGCAGGCCGCCACCGGGATGGCTGTGCTCTTGGCGGAAGCCGTCGAGCTGATCGGTGGTCAGCCGGCCCTCCAGGAAGGCCCGTGCGTAGATGCCGGGGGAGGCGTGGCCCTGGATGAAGACCTGGTCGCCGCCGCCCGGGTGCGACTTTCCGCGGAAGAAGTGGTTGAAACCGACCTCGTAGAGCGACGCCGACGAGGCGTACGTCGAGATATGACCACCCACGCCGACGCCGGGCCGCTGTGCGC
>NZ_JBYCLE010000459.1:0-1946 GCF_057473765.1 Mycobacterium sp. TH-M106
GTGACGGCAGCAATCCGGAGGTGTTGCCCGCGCTGGGTGGGGCCGGCGGCACCGCCGGCGTGCTGGGCAGCCACGGTGCGGTCGGCGCACCTGGCACCGTGACCGGTGCCGCGGCGCACACCGCAGAAACCGCAGTGCTGCCGATCAGCACCACCGGCACCTGGCTGACCAACAGCGACGGACAGGTCGTCATCTTGCATGGGCTCAACGAGGTGTACAAGATTCCGCCGTATGAGCCCGCCGCTGGTGGGTTCGGCGCCCAAGACGCACAGTTCTTGGCAGACAACGGTTTCAACGCTGTGCGGGTGGGTGTCATCTGGGCGGGTGTGGAGCCCGAACCCGGCGTCATCAACTATGCCTACCTGGCCTCGATCGACCAGACCGTAAAGACCCTGGGCGATTACGGCATCGTCAGCATTATCGACATGCACCAGGATCTCTACAGTCCCGTGTTCGGGGGCGAGGGTGCGCCAGCGTGGGCGGTGCAGACCGGCGGGCTGCCCAACCCCGACTTCGGTTTCCCATACAACTACGCTCTCAATCCTGCGGAGAATCACGCCTGGGATGCGTTCTGGTCGAACGCCGACGCACCGAACGGGGTTGGGCTGGAGAACAATTACGCGCAGATGTGGGAGCACGTCGCGGCCTACTTCAACGGCAACCCCGACGTGGCCGGCTTCGAGATCATGAACGAACCATGGCCAGGCTCACAGGCGCTGCCCACGATATTGGGCAGCCCTGCCTTCGACACCCAGGATCTGACCCCCTTCTATGACCAGGCGGCGTCGGCGATCAGGGCCGTCGACCACAGCACCCCGGTGTTCTACGAACCCAATGTCCTCTTCGACGCGGGGCTGCCCACCCATCTAGGCACGGTGGACGTCCCGAACACCGTCTTCTCGTTTCACGACTACTGCGAGTTTTACCTTGGACCCCTGGGTTGCTTGCCGAACGTCACCGGAATCGTGGACAACGCTGCGACGTACTCGACGGCGCACGACATCCCGGCATTTATGACCGAGTTCGGGGCCACCAGCAACGAGACAGCCATCACCGACACGATGCAACCCGCTGACCAGCACCTGATGGGTTGGACGGAGTGGGCCTTCACCGGCCAAAACGACATAACCACCACGGCGTCTCCACCGAGCTCGGAGGCGTTGGTGTACAACCCGCACGATCCGCCGGTGGGGGCCAATGTCGACACCGCGAAGCTGGCGGTGCTCGCGCAGCCGTATCCGCAGGTGGTTTCGGGTACCCCGCATTCGTGGTCGTTTGACCACGGCGTCTTCACGTTCAGCTATTCCACTGCTAGGGCCGGCGGTGAGGGCAGCTTCGCGGCCGGTTCGCCGACGACGATCTCGGTGCCCAAGATCGAGTTCCCGCACGGCTATCAGGTCAGCGTCACTGGCGGGCAGGTGGTGTCGGCTCCTGATGCTCCCGAACTGGTCGTCACTTCAGCTGCCGGCGCAGACAGCGTCGAGGTGGTGGTGAGCCCCGCCGCAGGTAGCGCAGCATCGGGGTGATAGTGACCTTCACTAAGGAATTGAATTGATGGCTGGCTTGCCCGTGGGTGATCATCGATCACGTGGCATCGCAGCGCGTGGTCGTCGCGTGGTGGGTGTGGCGGCGGGTGTGGCGGCGTTTGTGGTGGTGGCGATGAGTCTGCCTGCGGGTGTGCCGCCGGCGCGCGCTGATGTCGTCGATTTGATCATCGACCCGTTGGTTGACTCTGTTGAGGCGGGTTTGGAGGGTGTTACCGATGCGGTGGCGGTGCTCGATCCTGTCGCGGGGTTTTCGGGGTTGTATCTGGGTTGTTAGGATCTCGTTGATATTGCCTTGGTGTCTGAGTATTTTTCATCGTGTGCGGTGGGTTTGTTGGCCTCGATGTTGCACGGTGTTGAGCATGATTGGATCTCCTGTTCGTTGGGGGCTGGGGTTGATGG
>NZ_JBYCLE010000460.1:0-12331 GCF_057473765.1 Mycobacterium sp. TH-M106
CTTCGATCTCATCGGTGCAGCGCCCGGCGCGAGCCAACGCGTCGTCGTGGGCCTGGGCGGAACGACACGCCAGCGGCTCGGCCAGCTCCGGCATCGCAGCGCGAATCGTGTCCGCCGCCCCGGGCAGCGTCGAGCGGCCCTTCTCCACGAACAACACCCGCCGCCCCGAGCGGGCCAGCCGATAACCCAGCATCCCGCCGCCCATACCGGTGCCCACGACAACCACGTCCCACACAACGCGTTCCGCCTCGCGCGCATCCAGCCCGTCAGCCAAAACCGAACTCCTCAGCGCATCAGGGCCCAAAGATTCGGCCCGGTGTGGGCGAATGGTGATCGTATCATTCGGTGCCACCCACCTCGGCGGTGCGATGCCAGCCTGATTACAATGCCCGCAATGAAATTTGTGCTGGCCAACTGGGGTACGCGCGGCGAAGTCGAGCCCTACGTCGCGGTCGGCCGTGAGCTGGTGCGCCGCGGGCACGACGTGCGCATGGCCGTGGCGCCTGAAATGGTCGGCTTTGTCGAGTCGGCCGGGCCTGCGGCGGTCGCCTATGGACCGGATCTACAGGCCATCCTGGACCCGCACCGCGACTTCTGGACGTATTTCTTCGGCAACCCCTGGAAGATCCGGGAGCTGGGCAGGATGTGGGGCGAAGTTGTGGAGCCGCTGACCGACTGCCGTCGGGACGTCAGCACGACGCTAGCGTCGCTGACCGACGGGGCCGATCTGCTCCTCACCGGCATGAACTACGAGGACACCGCTGCCAACGTCGCTGAGTATCGCGACATTCCGTTGGCCACGCTGCATATCTTTCCGTTTCGGGCCAACGGCCAACTCGTGCCGTTGCTGCCGGCGCCGCTGGGCCGCTCCGTGATGAGGACGTTCGAGTGGCTGTCTTGGCGGGGGCCGAAGAAGGTCGAGGACGCGCAGCGCCGTGAACTCGGTCTGCCGCAGGCCACCGCCCCCTGGCAGCGGCGGATCACCGAACGCGGATCGCTGGAGATCCAGGCCTACGACGAGGTGTGCTACCCCGGGCTGGCAGCCGAATGGGAGAAATGGAACGGCCGGCGGCCCTTTGTCGGTGCGCTGACTATGGAATTGCCGACGGATGCCGACGAAGAGGTTTTGTCGTGGATTGCCGGGGGAACACCGCCGATTTGCTTCGGGTTTGGCAGCGTAGCGGTCGACTCTGCCGCCGATACGCTCGCCATGATCGGGTCGGCCTGCGCGCGGTTAGGTGAGCGGGCGTTGATCTGCGCTGCCGGGACCGAATTCAGTGACGCTCCGCATTCGGATGACGTCAAAGTGGTGAGCGAGATGAACTACGCCGCGGTCTTTCCAGCGTGCCGCGCGGTCGTACACCACGGTGGCGCGGGCACCACGAATGCCGGCCTGCGCGCCGGCGTCCCCACGTTGATCCTCTGGACGTTACCCGATCAGGGGCTCTGGGGAGCTCGAGTCAAACGGCTGAAAGTAGGTACCGGGCGGCGTTTTTCGACCACGACTGAGAAATCGCTGGTCGCCGACCTGTGCCAGATCCTGGATCCGCAATACCGCACCCGGGCTCGCGAGCTTGCCGCCCGGATGACCAAACCCGCCGACAGCATTGCGACCACCGCTGATCTGATGGAAGATTTCGCCCGTCGCAAGCGGGTCGGCTGATCGGCGGCGGCCCGTCAGAATGGTTGCCGCGCAAGGCAGCCAGGCTCTAAGAACCCTACCCCGCTGTCAGTCGGCTTCTGCGGGTGCCAGCTTTTCGCACAGCAAATCCGCCAAGCCGCGAACGGTGGTGACGGCGATATCGCTGGGAGTGAGGCGTATTCCGGTTTCGGTCTCGATGCGGGTACGTAGTTCGAGGGCGCCCAGCGAGTCGACGCCATACTCGGAGAGCGGACGGTCGAGATCGACGCTGCGGCGCAGGATCAGGCCGACCTGCTCGGAGAGCAGACGCCGCAGCCGGGTGGGCCGCTCTTCTGGGGGCAGCGCGTCGAGCTCGGCACGCAGTTTGCTTGTGCCCGTTGTGCTTTGCCCGGTAGAGCGGAACGCTTCGGCGAAGGGGCTGCGCTGGGCGAAGGCAGACAGCCACGGTGTCTCCGTGACCGGTGCGTAGCCGGTGTAGGCACGGTCGTGGCGCAACAGCGCCTCGAACGCATACGCGCCCTCGTCGGGAGTGATGGCAACCCCGGCGTCCTCCGCCACACTGGTGGCGCGACCGATCTGGGCCCAGGCGCCCCAGGCGATCGCGGTGGCCGGCAGCCCCTGAGCCCGGCGCCACATGGTGAAGGCATCCAGCCAGCTGTTGGCTGCGGCGTAGGCACCCTGACCGGGCGAGCCCACCAGCGCGGCCGCCGAGGAGAACGAGCAGAACCAGTCCAACGACTGCCCGGCGGTGGTTTCTTGGAGGGCACGGTGTAAGTTCCATGCGCCGTAAACCTTTGGCGCCCAATCACGCTCGATGAGTTCCTCGGTGATATTGGCCAGTGTGGCGTCCTCGACCACCGCGGCCAGGTGCAGCACACCGCGCACCGGAAGCCCGGTGGAGGTCGCCGCGGCCACCAACCGGGTCGCTGTTTCGGGATCGGCGATGTCGCCGCACTCCACCACGACATCGGCACCGGCCGCGCGGATACGCTCGATGGTCTCCAGCGCCTCCGGCGTTGGCTGCGAACGCGAGGACAACACGATACGACCGCAGCCGGCCGCTGCCATCTTCTCGGCCAAGAACAGCCCCAGGCCCCCGAGCCCGCCGGTGATGAGGTAGGCGCCGTCGCGGCGGAAGACCCGAGCCTGCTCCGGGGGCACCGTCACGCGGCTGGAACCGGTGTGCGGAATGTCGAGCACGAGTTTGCCGGTGTGCTGGGCGCCGCTCATCAGCCGAACCGCGGTGGCCGCGTCGGCCAGCGGGTAGTGCGTGCTCTGCGGCATCGGCAGCGAACCATCTGCGGTGAGCCGGTACACCGAGTCCAGCAAGGCCCGGATCCGGTCCGGATGACTCTGAGACATCAGCGCCAGGTCGAGGGCGTAAAACGCAAGGTTGCGCCGGAACGGGAAGAGCCCCAGGCGGGTGTCGCCGTAGATGTCGCGTTTGCCGATCTCGACGAACCGGCCACCGAAGGACAGCAGTTCCACTCCGGCGCGCTGGGCTGGGCCGGTCACCGAGTTGAGCACGACGTCGACGCCGTAGCCGTCGGTGTCACGGCGGATCAGCTCAGCGAACTCGGTGCTGCGCGAGTCGTAGACATGGTCGATACCCATGTCGCGCAACAGTTGCCGACGCTGCTGGCTGCCCGCGGTGGCGAAGATCTCGGCACCCGCGGCGCGGGCGACCGCGATCGCCGCCTGTCCCACTCCGCCGGCCGCGGAGTGGATCAGCACCTTCTCGCCGCTTGTGATGCGGGCCAGCTCGTGCAGGCCGTACCAGGCGGTGGCGTGCGCGGTCGTCACCGCCGCCGCCTGGTCGTCGGCCAGCCCAGCCGGCAGCGTGACGGCCAGGTTGGCGTCGCAGGTGAGGAACGTGCCCCAGCAGCCCTCGCCGCACAGACCCCCGACATGATCGCCCACCTGGTGGGCGGTGACGTCTGGTCCGACCGCGGTCACCACGCCGGCGAAATCCATACCCAGCTGCGGCAGCTGCCCCTCGAAGCTGGGGAATTGGCCCATGGCCAGCAGCACGTCGGCGAAGTTGATGCTGGACGCGGTGACCGCGACCTCGATCTGTCCCGGTCCCGGCGCAACCCGTTCGCGGGCAACGAGTTCCATCGACTGCAGATCACCGGGCGTGCGGATCTGCATGCGCATCCCGTCGCACTCATGGCTGACCACAACGGTTTGCCGCTCCTCGGGGCGCAGCGGAGCCGGGCACAACCGCGCGGTGTACCACGCGCCGTTTCGCCAGGCAGTCTCGTCCTCTTCGGACCCACCGAGCAGTTGGCATGCCACCTGCTCAGTGTCGGTGGCTTCGTCCACGTCGATCTGACTGGCGCGCAGGTGCGGATGCTCGGCGCCGATCACCCGGATCAAACCCCGCAGCCCGGCCTGCTCCAGACTGGGCCGGTCACCGGCCAGCACCGTCTGGGCGTTGCGGGTCACCACGTACATTCGTGGCGGCTCGCCGGCGGTCTTCGCCAGCTCGCTGGCGATGCGCACCAGATGCTGCACATATTCGCGGCCCAGAAGTGGGGCCTGGTCCTCGGTATCACATACTGGGGCACCGTTTTTCGGCCCGGTGAGGATCACCACACCGCTGAACCTCCCGGCCCGCAGATGGTTTGCCAACTCTGCTGCGTTCGAGGCGTGATCGGCGTGTGGTGGCCAGCACATGGTGGTGCAGTGCGCGGCATGGCTTTTCAGGGCATCGGCCAACATGGTGGCCAGCACGTCGGCGTCAGTGGTGCTGATCAGCAGCCAGCTGCCGGCGTCGACGCGGGGCAGTTCAGGCAACTGCCGCTGCTGCCAGTCGATGCTCAGCAGCCGCTCGGCCAGCACCCGGTCTTGGTGGCCGTTCTCGGATGCTCCGGTGCCCAGCCGCAGCCCCTGCACCGCCAGCAGCACCGTCCCGTGCTCGTCGAGCACGTCGAGGTCGGCCTCGACCCCGGACGTGTCGGCTTTCGTCACCCTGGTGTAGCAGTAGCGGGCGTTGCGGGTCGAACCGTAAGCGCGCAGGCGACCAAGACCCAACACCAACGCCAGCACGCCCCCGCCGAGGTTCTGGACGTCGCGATGAGCTTCGACGGACTGAAAGCAGGCGTCCAGCAGCGCGGGGTGCACCGTGTAAGCGGCCTGTTGCGAACGGATTTGGCTGGGTAGCCCGACCTCGGCCAGCACGGTGTCGGTTTCGGTATCGCCGGTGCGCACCGCGGCCAGACCGGTGAACGCCGGACCGTCCTGGATGCCGCGCTGTTCCAGGCCCTTACGCACCTCGGCGCCGTCCTGGCGACGCGGATGCGCAGCCAGCAACGCCGACATGTCGTAGGCGGGTGGCTGCTCATCGTCTGCGGCAGACAGGACAGCGGTCGCGTGCCGCGCCTGCTCGCCGCCCTGATTGGTCTCCACGGTGAATTCGGCGATGCCCGGCCCCGAAGACGACAACAACGACGCCGAGGCGCCGATCGTGGTCTGCTCATCTAACAGCAGCGCCTGCTCGAAGCGGATGTCGCGGACCTCACCAGCCTCGCCCAGCACGGTGCGTGCGGCCGCCAACGCCATCTCGCAGTAAGCCGCCCCCGCAAGCACGGCCACATTGCGGATCTGATGTTCGGCGAGCCAGGGCTGGGCGGCGGTGCCGATCTCGGCCTGCCACACGTGGCGCTCCGGCTCCTCCTGCAGGCGCACATGCGGCCCCAGCAGCGGATGCACCGAAACGGTGCAGCCGCCGTGTGCTGGGGAGTCCTGGCCGTCGCTACTCAACCACAGCCGACGGTGGGTCCACGTCGGCAGCGGCGCATCCACCAGCTGCCCGTTCGGATACAGCACGGAGAAGTCGATCGCCGCGCCCGCGCTGTACAGCTCCGCCAGCAGGCCGCGCAGCCCGTGCGGCAGCTCTTGCTCGCGGCGCATACCGGCGAGGGCGGCCAGCGGCATGTCGAGACTGCGGGCGGTCTGCTCGACGGCGTGGGTCAGCAGCGGGTGCGGCGCCAGCTCGGCGAAGACCCGGTAGCCGTCCTCCAAAGCGGCCCGCACCGCCGCGGCGAACCGCACCATGTTGCGCAGATTGTCCGCCCAATACCTGCTGTCGCAGACCGGCTGCTCGCGCGGGTCGAACAGCGTCGCCGAGTAGAACGGGACTTCCGGTGTCATCGGGTGCAGGTCGGCCAGCACCTGCTTCAGCTCGTCGAGGATCGGCTCGACTTGCGGCGAATGCGACGCGACGTCGACGGCGATCTCGCGGGCCATCACGTCGCGCTGCTCCCACGCCGCGACCAGATCGCGAACCGTCTGGGTGGCGCCGCCGATCACGGTGGACTGCGGCGATGCCACCACC
The DNA here is from genome assembly GCF_057473765.1 of Mycobacterium sp. TH-M106. Taxonomy (NCBI): domain Bacteria; kingdom Bacillati; phylum Actinomycetota; class Actinomycetes; order Mycobacteriales; family Mycobacteriaceae; genus Mycobacterium; species Mycobacterium sp. TH-M106. Next base: position 5,982 of record NZ_JBYCLE010000460.1, read on the forward strand.
GCCACCACGGCGTCCTTGACGCTGCGCGCCGTCAACTCCGAAAGCACTTGCTTGGCAGGTAGTTCCACCGACGCCATGGCGCCTGCACCGGCGATCTGCGACATCAGCCGCGATCGGCGGCAGATAACCCGCAGCCCGTCTTCCAGCGACAGCGCACCCGCGACGACGGCCGCTGCGGCCTCACCGAGGGAGTGCCCGATGACCGCGCCCGGGCGTGCCCCGTAGGCCTTCATGGTGGCGGCCAGGCCGACCTGCATGGTGAAAATGGTCGGCTGGACCCGGTCGATACCGGTCACGGTCTCCGGCGACGTCATCGCCTCGGTCACCGAGAACCCGGACTCGCGGGCGATCACCGGCTCGGCCGCCGCGACGGTGGCGGCGAACACCGGTTCGGTGGCGAGCAAGTCTGCGCCCATCGCGGCCCACTGCGAACCCTGCCCGGAGAACACCCACACCGGGCCACGATCGTCGCGTCCGACCGCGGCCTGATACGGCGTATCGCCGTCGGCGACCGCGCGCAACGCGTCGACGAGCTCCGGCCGGCTGCCGGCGATGACCGCGGTGCGCACCGGGCGGTGCGCACGCCGACGCGCCAGGGTGTAGGCCAGATCCGGCATCGCCACGTCCGGGTGTGCCTGCACCCAGTCAGCCAACCGGCCGGCGGTGCGGCGCAGCTCGTCGGCCGAGGTGGACGACAGGGCAAACAGCAGCGGGTCACCGGCCAACACCGGTGCTGTCATCGCCGTTTCGGCTGGGGCGTCGTGGGGCTTAGCGGTTTCGGGGGCAGGTTCTGGTGCTTGCTCCACAATGGCGTGAACGTTGGTTCCCGACACCCCATACGACGACACCGCCGCCCGGCGTGGCCGGCCGCTGTTCGCAGGCCACTCTGTGGTCTCTTGTGGCACAAAAAGTTTCGTGTCTATGCGGGCAAGCTCATCGGGCAGCCGGGTGAAGTGCAGATTCCGCGGCACCACACCGTGCTGCAGTGCGAGGACGGCCTTGATCAATCCGAGAGTTCCGGAGGCCGACTGGGCATGGCCGAGGTTGGTCTTCACCGACGCCAGCGCACAGGAATCCTCGACGCCGTATACCTTCGCCAGGCTGGTGAATTCGATGGGGTCACCCACCGGGGTGCCAGTGCCGTGCGCCTCGACCATGCCGATTGTGCCGGGGTCGACAGCGGCCGCGGCCAGCGCCGCCTGGTGCACCGCAGTCTGCGCGGCGAGCGACGGCGTCGAGATGTTCACGGTGTGGCCATCTTGGTTAGCGGCCGTGCCGCGCACCACCGCCAGGATCCGGTCGCCGTCGCGCAGCGCATCCGGCAGGCGCTTGAGCAACACCACGGCAGCTGCCTCGCCACCCACGTACCCGTCGGCGGCGACGTCGAACGCATGACAGCGCCCGGTGGGAGACAGATGACCCTGCGCCGTGCCCGCGACGAACTTTCGCGGATCGAGCATCACGAAGGCGCCGCCCGCCAGCGCCAGATCACTCTCGCCCTCGTGCAGGCTGCGACAGCCCATGTGCACCGCGAGCAGGCCAGAAGAGCATGCGCTGTCCACCGTCAACGCGGGACCCTGAAGGCCCAGGGTGTAGGCGATCCGCCCGGACGCCATGCTGAACACGTTGCCTTGGAAACCGTACGGGCCCTCCATGGCGTCGGAATCAGCCTCGACCAATTGATAGTCGTAATGCGTCAAACCCACGAACACGCCGGTCAGCGAGTCGGTCAGCGTCTCCGGGGTGAGGCCGGCGTGCTCGATGGCTTCCCACGAGGTTTCCAGCAGCAAGCGGTGCTGCGGATCGAGTGCGGTCGCCTCGCGTTCGTTGATCCCGAAGAACTCGGAGTCGAAGCCGGCAACGTCGTCGAGGAACGCGCCCCACTTCGACACGGACCGACCCGCCACACCCGGTTCGGGGTCGTAGTACTCGTCGGCGTCCCAGCGGTCGGGCGGAATCTCGGTGACCAGGTCATCACCTCGCAGCAACGCCTCCCACAGCTGCTGCGGGGAATTGATGCCGCCGGGAAGCCGGCAGGCCATGCCGATGACAGCAACCGGCGTGACCGGCGGGGTGCCCCTCATCGAACCTGAGGGGTCCGAACGACCATCACCCGTCGCGAACGAAACCATTGCGCCTCCTCACAGCAGCGACTCTGAAGCATTGTCCGCTGCTTGACTCGCCCCCGACCCACCCAGGGTGCTTACGTCCGCGTCGATCGATGCGTTGCTCTTGTTGAAGGATTTCATGCACGTCAGCGCCTTAGGCGACAAGGCTCACAGTATTACGCAGGTGTCAAGGACACAAGGGCCAGGCGCCGGCTGTACCCGGCTGTACAAGAGTCGAGATACCGGCGGCTTGAACCGTGTCGGTGAGTTGAAATGGACTCCGGCAGGCAGAGCATAGAAGTGTGCGTACGTGCACGCGGGTGTTGCGGAGGTGTCAGCCACGCGCTTGTGGTCAACACCAATTCGAACCGCGAAGTTCTAGCGCCGGCTCCATAGCACTCTCTATCGGTATCCTCTTACGCTTGCCGCGGTGGAAGACGACGTGAGTGCTGTCGGCGAGACGCTGATCAACGAGATCCGCAGGGTTGCCCAGCGGTATCCCGAGAAGACCGACGAGACGAGCCGCTATGTGATCGGCGGTCAGCCGCAGTGCCTGGTCGGGCATGCGCTGCTGCGGTTGCACCGTGAGCCCGGGTTCATCTCGCGGCTCGAAGAGAATTGTTCACTGGCGTTCGATCGGCTGGTCGACAGCCGTACGCTGCCCGAACTCGACGGGATCCGCGGCGACGAGACGATATGGATCAACCGGGTGCAAAAAGCGCAGGATCTGGCCAGGACCTGGGGGGATGCGGTGACTCATGCTGATCAGTGGTGCGTCGGCCGCGCTCGGCAACCGCACTCGACGAATCACTCGACGAATCACTCGACGAATCGATGCACGCTGAGAAGCAAAGAGAACCGAGATGTCGCGGCGACGGCCACGGTAACCTGTTCGACGTGGTGGAGACATCCCTTCCGGCTGTGCTGCGCGAGCGTGCCAGCCTGCAGCCCGATGACACGGCATTCACGTTTATTGACTACGAGCAGGACTGGGCCGGCGTTACCGAAAGCCTGACCTGGCCGCAGTTGTATCGGCGAGCGCTGAACGTTGCCCGTGAGCTCCGACTTTGCGCATCACCGGGGGATCGCGCCGTGATATTAGCGCCGCAGGGACTGGATTACGTCGTTGCTTTTCTGGGCGCATTACAAGCCGGAATTATCGCGGTTCCGCTCTCGGTCCCGCTCGGTGGTGTCACCGATGAGCGTGTTGATTCGGCGCTCTCCGATGCGTCCCCCGCTGCCGTTCTCACGACATCCTCGGTGGTGGGCGAGGTCACCCGGCATGTCACGTCGCAAGCCTGGGGATCCGACCCATCGGTCATCGAGGTGGATTTGCTGGATCTGGACGCTCCGATACGATCCGATGCCGGACAAGATCATGACCAAGCGCTCGCCTATTTGCAATATACTTCCGGATCGACCCGGAAACCGGCTGGAGTCATGATCTCCCATGAGAACTTGGTGACCAATTACGAGCAGTTGGTATCTGGCTACTTTGCGGATAGTGAGGGGATTCCTCCGCCGGATCTGACGCTGGTTTCGTGGCTGCCGTTCTACCACGACATGGGTTTGGTTAGTGCAGTTTGTGCACCGATTCTCGCGGGATTCGAATCCGTGCTCATGACCCCGGTGGCGTTTCTGCAGCGCCCGGCCCGGTGGATGCAACTGCTCGCAAGCCATTCGCACGCATTTTCTGCGGCGCCGAACTTTGCTTTCGAACTGGCGGCACGCAAAACGTCAGACGACGACCTGTCGGGGTTTGACCTCGGCAACGTGCACACCATCCTCAGCGGCAGCGAACGAGTGCACCCGTCGACTCTCAAAGGCTTTGCTGAGCGGTTCGCGCGCTTCAATCTTCATGAGCGAGTGCTTCGGCCGTCATATGGGCTGGCGGAAGCAACGGTGTACGTGGCGACCAGCAGAGCGGGCCAACCACCAGAATTCGTCGACTTCGAGTCGGAGATGCTCTCTGCCGGTCACGCGAAGCGGTGTGCAAACGGACGCGGCACACCACTGGTCAGCTATCCGCTGCTGCAATCACCCACCGTGCGGATTGTCGATCCGGAGACCCGGACCGAGCGTCCGGAGGCAACGACCGGCGAGATTTGGGTGCACGGCGACAACGTTGCCGCGGGCTATTGGCGCAAACCCCAAGAGAGTCAGTGCACTTTTGGAGCCTCCCTTGTCGCGCCGTCGGCCGGCACACCGGAAGGGCCTTGGCTGAGGACCGGGGATCTGGGTTTTGTCTGCGATGGGAAGCTGTTCATCGTCGGCCGCATCAAAGATCTGTTGATCGTCTACGGGCGTAACCACTCTCCCGACGACATCGAGGCGACGGTCCAGGAGATAACCCGAGGCCGGGTCGCGGCGATAGCCGTTCCGGATCGGGGCATGGAGCAGCTTGTCGTCGTCATCGAAGCCAAGCGGAGAGGTGACTCCGACGAGGATGTGATGAACAATTTCACGGTCGTCAAACGTGAGGTCACCTCGGCGGTCTCAAACTCGCACGGCGTCGGAGTCGCGGACCTGGTTCTGGTACAACCGGGTTCGATTCCGATCACCACCAGCGGCAAGGTCAGGAGATCGACGTGTGTCGAGCAGTACCAGCGCAATCAGTTCGTCCGCGTGGATGTTTGAACGCCAACCGCGCGTAGGGTTCTCCCAAAATTCACGCCGGTTCGACGGCAAGGAGGATCCGTGAAAACCGTTCCTCAAATGGTGGCATCCGAGCTTGTTGGGCTGGGCGTGTTCGGCTTGATGCTGTTTTTGCCGGCGTGGACGTTCGACTATTGGCAAGCATGGGTTCTGCTGGCGGTGTTTGCCCTTTCGGCCCGGATTCCCGGCATCTACTTGGCGCGAACGAATCCCGCTGCGCTGCAGCGGCGGATGCGTGGAGGGCCGAGGGCGGAAACCCGAGTGGTGCAGAAGGTCGTCATGGGTGGCGTATGGCTGTCGCTGGCTGCGATGATCGTGGTCAGCGCCCTCGATCATCGCTTTGGGTGGTCTCCGGTGCCGACGGCAGTCTGCGTGGTCGGTGATGTCCTGGTCGCGGTCGGACTGGGTGTGGTGATGCTGGTGGTCATTCAGAACAGCTACGCGGCATCGACCGTCCGGGTCGAGTCTGGCCAGAAGGTGGTCTCCACCGGTCTGTATGGGCTGGTGCGCCACCCCATGTACACCGGCAACGTGATCGCGATGGTGGGCGTGCCCCTTGCGCTCGGTTCCTACTGGGGACTCGTCTTCGTCGTACCCGGCCTGCTGGTGCTTGCCTGGCGCATCCGCGACGAGGAGAAGCTGCTCCGGGAGGAGTTGGACGGATACCGTGAGTACACGCAGACGGTTCGCTACCGCCTGGTGCCACACATGTGGTAACAGGTCGTGGCTGCCGACGCGCACGGTTAGTCAGGTATCACCCGTCACGTCAGGCAGAGGCTGTTGAGGCTGTAGTGACCGGTGACACCATCGCCGCGAGTTCCCCAGCATGCCAGCACAGCCTGCATCGCGGAAACCCTTAGGCTTTACCTTTTTTCACCGAGCGGGCATCTCTGTCCAACTGTTGGCTCAAGCTTCGCACCGACGGCGCATCCAATAGAGTGCACACCGTGAGCTGAATGTCGAGGGCGGTATTGATCGCGGCGATCGCCCGCATCGCCGAAAGCGAATCCCCGCCCAGGTCGAAAAACGACTCGTCGACGCCGACGCGGTCTACACCCAGCACCTGGGCGTAGATGTCGGCCAAGATCTGCTCGACCGGGGTAGCCGGGCCGTGATGGCCATTACCGTTGCCGTGGTATTCGGGTGCCGGTGTCGGCGTGGTTGCCGGCTGGGTTAGCGCGGCCCCGTTGCCGGTGTGATCGACGAGGTCTAGTGATGCGAGTGGTCGTGTGGGGTCGGCGGTCATGGCCACCAGGGCTCGCTGGAACCGTTCGATGAGCGTTTCGATGGTGGCCGCGTCGAAAACATCCAGCCGGAATTGCACGTGAAGGCCCAGTTCGTTGCCGGGGACGGCTTGGATCACAAGCGGGTAGTGGTAGTGGTCGCGGTTGGTCAGCTCGGTGATGGCCAACCCGTCGGCGCCCGACAGCGCGGTGGTGTCGATCGGATAGTTTTCGTAGGCGAAGACGGTGTCGAACAGTCGTTGCTGGCCGGTGATGCGGTGGATGTCGTTGAGGGGTAGGTGTTGGTGTTCGAGGGTGTGGTTGTGGGTGTTGTGGAGTTGGTCGAGCAGGTCTGCGGTGGTGG
>NZ_JBYCLE010000461.1:0-3483 GCF_057473765.1 Mycobacterium sp. TH-M106
GGTCGGGGATGCCGGCGCTGACCACCAGCCCATCGATCGGCGCACCGGATTGGCGGGCCTTTTGCACCAGCCGCTTGCCACCGACCTGCAGCTTCCATAGGTACGGGTCGAGGAACAGCGCGTTGAACTCGAAGGTGCGGCCGGGTTCCAGCAGTGTGGTCAGCTCCGCGATGCGTGCGGTGAAGATCTCCTCGGTGACCTGCCCGCCGCCGGCCAGCTCGGTCCAGTGTCCGGCGTTGGCGGCGGCGGCGACGATCTTGGCGTCGACGGTGGTGGGGGTCATGCCGGCCAGGAGGATCGGGGATCGGCCGGTCAGGCGGGTGAATTTGGTGGCGAGCTTGACCCGGCCGTCGGGCAGCCGCACCAGCGACGGGAGGTAACTCGACCAGGGCCGGGCCACCTCGGGGGTCGCCCCGGCGGTGAACAGGTTGCGCTGACCGCCGCGGGTGGCCACCGGCACGATTCCGATACCGAGGCCGCGGATCACCGGCGCCGTCAGCCGGGTCAGGATGTCGCCGGGACCGAGGTCGAGGATCCAGCGTGCGCCGGCTCGGTGCAGGTCGGTGACCTCGTTCACCCAGTCCACCGGACGCACCAGAATGGCCGCGGCCATCTCCCTGGCTAGTTCGACGTCGAGGCCAATCCGCTGTGCCGAGCCGCCGACGATGTCGATGCCGTCGGCCAGCCGCGGCGTGTGGAAGCCCACCTCCACCCGCACCGGGTCGAAGACCGGTGCGAACACCGCGCCGCCACGGACTTTGCTCTTGCGCTCGGCGGCCTCCCGCTTGGCGATCTGCTCGCAGTACAGCTCGAAGCGGGACAGCTGTTCGGGGGTTCCGGTGATGACGATTGCGCGCCGGCCGTTGCGAATGGACAACACCGGCGGCAGCACGGCACGGACGTCTGAGGCGAACTCTGCGAGCAGGCCGCGGATGCGCTCCGGGTCGGCGTTGGTCACAGACACCATCGGCGGGCGATCACCCAGGATCGAGATTCCGCGACGGCGGGCCACCAGGGTCCCAGCCGCACCGACAAGCTGTGCGATCGCCAGCAGCTGGGCATCGGCGGTTCCGTGGGTTTGGAGCGATTCGACGGCAAGCACACCCTGCGAGTGCCCTGCGACGGCGACCGGGGGGGTTGCCGAAAGATCCAGGCCCTGACGCGCCAGTGCGCGCACGGCCGCGATCTGGGTAAGCAGCACACCCGGCACCGACACCGCGGCCGACGTCAGTTGCTCGGTAGACGGCACCGGATCGCCGGCTGCCAGGGCTCGGACCCAGCGCAGCGGCTCGAACCCGATCGGACGGGCCACCACAAGTTCCGTGGCGATCGGTTCCAGCAGCAGGTTCGCCTCGCCGGCCAGCGTCGCCAACTCGGCCTCGATTCCGGCCGAGGACACCAATTCCTCGCAGGTCTGAAGCCAGGCGCTGCCCTGACCGCCGAACGCCACCGCATACGGTTCGCCGGCGGTGAGGCGATCCACCAGCGCCACCGAGTCTCGGCTGCGCGGCGAGGTGGCGTCGTCGCCGTCAGCGAAGATCTGGTCGTGGTCGTGAATCGTCACGGTAGAGATCACCCCTGGTTGGTCTGCCTCGCGTCTGCCCGTTGCGCCGTCGGTCGCGCCCGCAGTAAGAGTGTCATAAGAAGCTGTGCCGTTTCTGCAGCAAACCGGTTACTGATGAGTTCTACGCTCGGGTAACCCGGGCCGTGGGTAACACTCTGTTCGACGGCGCGCGGCGGCGCCCCGAACAAACGTCCTGCATGCAGGTGGTTACGCTCCGGTAGCCACAACGACGCAGATCAAGACAGTATTGTTATCGAATTGTTATCAGTGTTCCGGCCTGCAGAGGTGCTGGACTACCAGCTGTTCCAGTGCGTCAGCTGTTCCGTCGGCGGTCGTTTGGCTCGCTCCGCGCTTCAGGCCCACTGACCAAACTGCGGCTGGAGAATGTGGTTGACATCCACGCCGACGCCGCCGACTTTGCGCTTGTCGATCTCGACTTGGTGCAGGTTCGCGGCCGGATGGGTGAAGCCCTGGGGAGAACCCCAATTGTGCTGCCAGAAGTAGGAACCCAGGCCGTCCTGCAGCGCCCAGTCGATGACCTTGGAGTTGGCGTACACACCGACGCGCTGGTGGCCCAGCACCGACTCCCAGCCGCGCAGGTATGGGGCCACCTGTTGTCGGTACTGCTCCGGAGACGGGTCGTCATCGATCGAGGCATAGATGGGCGCACCGGCCGGCCCCCCGGCGGCGGTGTGCAACTGCCAGCCGCGCTGGGCGTGCTCGACACCGGCGCTTTCGCCCCCCAGCCAGTCGGCGGTGCTCTGCTTGCCGTACTGGTAGCAGGAGACGATCTTGAGGCCGTTGCTGTGCAGGTCGCGCGCCTCGGCCAGCTGGATCGGCTTGCCGAGCATCCAGGCAGCGCCGGGCCGACGGTCGGACACATAGCGGATCGCGCCCACTGCGCCGGCAGCCCTGATGTCGCCGGCGGGGAGCACCCCGCCGGCGTAGTCCAGCAATACGCCGAGCGGAGCCGCCGAGGCCGTCGCCGGGCGTAGCCAGGCCGCCGCCATGGCGAGGCCGACCGCGGCCGGGGCCGTGGCGGCAGCCTTGAGGACATCGCGCCGAGAAACCAACACGTGCCACAGGATACGCCAACTACAACACGAGTAACTCAGACACCGCGCGAGCATGCAGAAAATCGCACTCCCGACATCCCCAGAGTGCGACTTTGCGCATGCTCGGCGGAAAAGGGCGGGCCTACTTGGAGCTGGCGGCCGCTAGCTTGGCGAGGTCGGCGGCGGTCATCCGGGGACGGTGGTCGTCGCCGTCGCGGCGCTGCGACTTGAGCGAAACATCGTGACCCTCGACGGATTTCCGCAGCGCGCCGACCGTACAGTTCTGCTTGCCGCCCAACACCGTGAACGGGTCGTAGTGAAAGTGCCGCATGGCGTTCTCGTGGGTGATCCGGTCGATGTCGGCATCGCTGACTCCGGCCATGGACTGGGCGAACACCTCCGGTGACTGCGGCCAGTTGGAGTCGGAGTGCGGGTAGTCGCACTCCCAGGTGACCATGTCCAGATCCAGCATGCCCCGGCTGGCCATCCCGAACTTGTCGTCGATGAAGCAGGTGATGACGTGCTCGTTGAACACCTCGCTGGGCAGTTTGTCACCGAAGTCCTGGCCGGTCCAGGCGTGGTGGCGGTCGTAGTTGTAGTCGATTCGCTCCAGGAAGTAGGGAATCCAGCCAATGCCGCCCTCCGACAGGGCGACCTTCAGGTCGGGGAATTTGCGGAGCATCTTCGACCACACCAGGTCGGCCGCGGCCTGCACGATGTTCATCGGCTGCAGGGTGATCATCACGTCCATCGGCGCGTCGGGGGCGGTGATGGTCAGCTGCGACGACGACCCGATGTGCATGCACACCACCACCGACTCCTCGCTGCACGCCCGCCACACCGGGTCCCAGTGATCGGAGTGAA
>NZ_JBYCLE010000462.1:0-8870 GCF_057473765.1 Mycobacterium sp. TH-M106
CAAGAGCAAGGTCCCTGTGAGCACGGCTCCTACGCGCGCATCCACAGATGAGGCAACGACCCAGTCCTCGCGCGCATCTTGACATGATTCAACAGGCCCGGCGCTGTCAGAGCTGATCAAAGCAGCATTCACGATGGGCCTCGTCGACACCGCGCACCCGACGCTGGGCCAACTGCTGCGGGGGTGGTTCGGCGGGTCAGCAACTCCGGACGTCACGACCAGCTCGCACACCACGCTGCTGTCGGTTGTCAACGACCTCAGTGGTGCGCTCTCGTCCGCCTATTCAAATCTGCTGCCCCTCGCCGACACGGTAAACGTCCTCCTCACCGCGATGCCCGCCTACGACGTGAGCCTCTTCATCGACCAGCTTGAGGCCGGCAACCTCCTTGGCGCCGTCGGTGATCCGGTCGCTGCCGACGTGGGGTGGATCTTCACCATCGCATCATCGTTGCTGCCGTGAAGTTGAGCCGCGAAGCCGCCGATGGTTCTCACAATGGCATCGGTCGGTCAGCTGGCCACCGCGCCTGGTTGCAGGCCTGACCAGTGGATTTGCTCGTTCGACTCGTCCGGCGACGCCGGGGCTGGTAGGTTCGGGCTGCACCAGCGGTTTAGTATCCACTTCGGTAAAACTCAGCGCAGCTAGAGCCTTTGACTGGGGGCGCCATCGGAGCGAGCGGACGTTCGTATGCGAGCGCGGGTGTGGCGCTCGCGTTGGCCGGCGCCGTCGCCGTCACGCCGATCGTGCCGCGGCCGCCCGAGATTCCCATCGTCGGCCCGGCACTGCGGCTGGCCACCGGCGAGTCGATTCTCAACATCCCGATCAACCTGTTGATCGATGCGATCAACGTGCCGGCCAACGAACTCAACGGTGTGCAGGCGTTGGCCGATGCGTTGTTCTTCTCCGGGACCTGGATGGTCCCAAGCGCGACGAACGTGTGGGGAACCGACCCCGGTGACATCGGGCACTACTACGGGCTGGTCAACATGCTGGTGCCGTTTCCGGTGCTGGCCGACGGTATTGGCGCTCAGCTCGCGGGTTACGCGGAGGCCGAGTTCCCGGTCAGCCCATGGTGTGACGCCCAGATCTGTCCGCCCGCCGTCCCACCCAGCCCTATCATCGGCATCACCCCGATCGACCTGGTCATCTGGTACGGGTTGATCGCAACCCACCTCGCGCCGTCTCCGCTGACGGACAGCTGGGAGCAGGTGCCGATTTGGCAGCTGCTGAGCGGATATACGTTCACCGCCGCAGACGATCCCGGCTACTACGATCCCAGCGGCCCGGCATACGCCAATGCCGCATGGCCAACCACACCCACCGCGAAGGGAGTTCCTCCGGGCCCGTTCGCGCCGACGACGACGGTCACCCTGCCCGATGGGCAGACCGCATACGAGATGCCGTGGGCCAACACCACATTCACGCTAGATCCGACCAAACCGTTGACGGACTTCCTCAACAGCTTGATGGCGGACCCGTCGTCGAACCCAGTCCAGCTCGTCGACCCGCTCACCGCGATCCACACGGTTCAATCATTGCTCGCGTCGCTGGTCGTCGCCTTCGACCCGGCCACCCCGGGCACCATAAGCTGCCTTACGGGGTGTAATCTGCCTGAACCGCTGACCATCCCCGGGATCGTGAGCCTCATCGGAAGCCTGCCGCCCGGAGACCCGCAGATCAACGCGTGGCTTGCCGCGTGGCAGACACACGGAACTACCGGCCCCGACGTCAACTGGGCGATGCCGGAGCAGATCCAACTCCATGAGCACTACCTGCGCAATGACTGGCTTGTCGATTCGCACAATCCGGGGTGGCCGCCCTTCGGCACGATGCCCACCTCACCGCCCACGATGGATGCAGGCCTGTCAGCCCTCGTCACGGCTGAACCGGTCGGCGAACCGGAAAAGCTGCTTAACGACCTGGCCGCGCTGCTGCCCCTGAGCAACTCCGGTCTCAGTCAGCTGTTGGTGACCGACGGCCTGACGGGTCTGTTCGGCACGGCGTCGGCGGATGCGTCGGCACTGTGGGCGGATCTGGTGGGCTCGCTGTGATCGGTACCACGTCAATCACTTGCGAGCAACACGGCAGGTAACTGAACTCCCCGCCATGCAGTGCATCGTTGAACGGCCAGTCGGTCATGTCACTGGCATCGCGGGTCAACCGACGCGGAGTCTCCGCCGGGTGGCGACCTCCCGGGCGCTTCGCGTGCGTCGGCTCACGCCTGCTGGGGCGGCTCTTTTTGGGCCTGGGCCTGCGCAGCGAGTGCGGCGTCGACGTCTAAGTCCCTGACCTGCTGGACCAGATCCTCCAGCGCCGCCGACGGCAGCGCCCCCGCCTGGTTGAACACCAGCGTGCCCTTCTTGAACGCCATCAGGGTGGGGATGGACCGGATCTGAGCGGCGGCGGCCAACTGCTGTTCGGCCTCGGTGTCGACCTTGGCGAAGACGATGTCGGGGTGCTTCTCCGCCGAGGCCGCGAACGTGGGCGCGAAGGACCGGCACGGCCCGCACCATGAGGCCCAGAAGTCGACGAGCACGATGTCGTTTCCGGCAATGGTTTCGTTGAACTGCGCTGAGGTGAGATTCTGGGTAGCCATGATGGGCCCAACGCCGAAAACTGCCACGCTGTTCCCCGGCGCCAACCCGGCGGTGGCGCAGCCGGTATACATAGCAGGCTCACAGAGTGAAAAGAGCCTACTGCTAACTCCGCGGCAGATGGTGATACTGCCCACTTTGCCAGCAAGCTGTCGCGCACACCGGCGCACGACGTCCACGATCGGAGAATGTTGATGCCTGCCCTCGCTGTCCCGCCCCGACGTGCGTTCCTCGCGGTCACCGGGGCCACCGCATTGTCCTTGGCCGCGCTCTCCTGGCCGGCGCCGGCGTACGCCCAGAGTGATCACGTCATCGGCCTGATCGCATCGGTGTCGGGCAACACGCTCCAGGTCACCCAGTCGACTGGGAACGCCACGGTGCAGTACGCGAGTTCCACCGAGATTAGGGAGGCCATCCCGGCTCACCTGAGCGACGTCGCCCTCGGCAGCTGCATCAAGGCCGGCCCCGCCCCGCAGAGCGCCCCGGCAAGCAGCGGGGCGATCACCGCCCAATGGGTCAGGATCAGCAGCGCGGTCGACGGTAAGTGTCCGCAGCTGCAGGACTCGAGTTCCACCACACCGTCTGCGGCGCCGGTAGAACACCGGGCAGTCCGCGGGGTGGTCGATTCCGTCGCCGGTAACACCATCACCCTCACCCCGGACAGCACCACCGGGAGCACATCGAAGGTCACCGTGACCGTCACCGACACCACCACCTACAAAAAGCGGGTCGCGGCCAACACCGGCGCGATCGCCAAGGGTAAGTGCGTCGTCGCACGGGGAACCAAGGACAGCGGCGGCGTGCTGCAAGCGACGAAAGTCACTGTGTGGGCGGCCACCGATGGCAAGTGCCCGCAGTCGGCCGACTAAACGCCTCAGACGGTGAAGCCGACCGCGCGCATCATTTCGCGGCCGTCGTCGGTGATTTTGTCCGGACTCCATGGCGGATCCCAGACCCAGGTCAGGTCCAGCTCGGTGACCAGGCCAGCTCCGATCGTCACGTTGTGCACCTGGTCGTGGATGATGTCCTGAAGCGGGCAGGCCGGCGAGGTCAGCGTCATGATGATCACGGCCACCGGACCCTCGGCGCCCTGGTGGACATCCAGGTCGTAGACCAGCCCCAGGTCCATCACGTTGATGCCGATTTCCGGGTCGATGACATCATGCATCGCCTCGTCAACCTCGGCGAGCAGCTCATCATGCGCTGCGGTGGTTTCGCTCATCCATCCATCTCCATGGGTGATCGGGCGCCGGACCGGACCGGTGCCGCGGTTGTCACACTGGCTGATGCCGGTGTGTGCTCTTCTGATCTGGCCTGGACCAGCTCGGGGCTGGCCGCGATAGCCTGCGCTAGAGCATCCTTGAACGCCATCCAGCCCAGCAGCGCACATTTCACCCGTGCCGGGTATTTGGCCACTCCGGCGAAGGCGACGCCGTCGCCGAGCACCTCCTCGTCGCCTTGCACCGTGCCGCGTGAGGACACCATGTCGTGGAAAGCGTCGAATATCTGCAGAGCCTGGGCGACCGTCTGGCCGATCACCTGGGTGGTGAGCACCGAGGTTGCCGCCTGGCTGATCGAACAGCCCTGCCCATCGTAGGAGACGTCGGCGATGCTGAACTGCCCGTAGCCGTCCTGCGCCAGCGCCACCCGCAACGTGAGCTCGTCGCCGCAGGTCGGGTTCACATGGTGGACCTGCGCGCCGAACGGCTCCCGCAGCCCACGGTGCTGCGGGTGCTTGTAGTGGTCGAGGATCACTTCCTGGTAGAACTGCTCAAGCCGCACGACTCACGCTCCACCGAAGAAGCTCACGGCCCGGCGCACGCCAGCAACCAGGCGGTCGACCTCGTCGACGGTGTTGTACACCGCGAACGACGCCCGCGCCGTCGCTGCCACGCCGAACCGGCGGTGCAGCGGCATCGTGCAGTGATGACCGACCCGCACCGCGACACCGTCGTCGTCGAGCACCTGGCCCACGTCGTGGGCGTGCACGCCGTCGACGACGAACGACACCGGCGACCCACGGTCGGTCATCGACACCGGCCCGACGATACGCACGCCGTCGACGCCGGACAGGCCGTCGATGGCGGCGGCAACCAGGTCGCGTTCGTGAGATTCCACGGCGTCCATCCCGATCGCGTCGAGATAGCGGGCGGCTGCGGCCAGCCCCACCACCTGAGAGGTCATCGGGGTGCCGGCCTCGAAGCGCTGCGGCGACGCCGCGTAGGTGCTTTCGACCATCGTCACCGTCTCGATCATCGAGCCGCCGGTGAGAAACGGCGGCAGCGCCGACAACAATTCACGACGGCCGTACAGGACGCCGATCCCGGTGGGACCCAGCATCTTATGGCCGGAGAATCCCGCAAAATCGACACCCAGCGCATGTAAGTCAACCGGCTGGTGCGGCACCGACTGGCAGGCATCCAGCACGGTCAACGCACCCACCGCCCTGGCCGCCGACACCAGTTCGGCGACCGGGGTCAACGCACCGGTGACATTCGAATGATGAGTGAATGCGACAACTTTCACCCGATCATCGAGGCTCAGCGAGTCCAGGTCGATGCGCCCGGCGTCCGGCCCCGAGTCGACGACGGAATACCAGCGCAGCGTCGCGCCGGTGCGGCGGGCCAGCTCCTGCCAGGGCACCAGGTTGGCATGGTGTTCCAGCTCGGTGGAGACGATGACGTCGCCAGGGCCCACCGCACGCTCAAAGCGATTGTCGCCGAGCACATACGACACCAGGTTCAGCGCCTCGGTGGCGTTCTTGGTGAATACCAGCTCGTCGGCGTCGGCGCCGACGAATCCGGCGACGGCAGCTCGGCCCGTCTCGTAGGCGTCGGTGGCCTCCTCCATCAACTGGTGCGCACCGCGATGCACCGCCCCGTAGCAGGTGGCCAGGAACTCCCGCTCGGCGTCGAGTACCTGGCCAGGGCGTTGCGAGGTAGCGCCGGAATCCAGGTAGGCCAATGGCTTTCCGCCGCGCATGACGCGACTCAAGATGGGGAAGTCGGCCCGTATCGCTGCCAGATCAGCCCTGTCGAGCGCCGCGGGGCTCCTGACCGAGAGCGTCATGTCGCCGATCCCGCCACTGCCGTCTGCGAGAAGCGTTCGTAACCGGTCTTCTCCAGCTCGTCGGCGAGTTCGGGTCCGGCCGACTCGACGACCTTGCCACCGGCGAAGACGTGCACGAACTGCGGCTGGATGTAACGCAGAATCCGGGTGTAGTGCGTGATTAAAAGGATGCCCGGCTGCTCGGCTTCTGCGTAGCGGTTTACCCCTTCGCTGACCACCCGCAGCGCGTCGACGTCGAGCCCGGAGTCGGTCTCGTCGAGGATTGCGATCTTCGGCTTGAGCACCGACAGCTGCAGGATCTCGTGGCGTTTTTTCTCGCCGCCGGAGAAGCCTTCGTTGACGCTGCGATCGGCGAACGTGGGGTCGATGCCGAGCGCGCTGAATGCCGCCCGCTGTTCCTTGACCCAGTGCCGCAGCTTCGGCGCCTCGCCGCGCACCGCGGTGGCCGCGCTGCGCAGGAAATTCGACATCGACACCCCGAGCACCTCGACCGGATACTGCATAGCCAAGAAGAGACCCGCCCGCGCACGCTCATCAACGGTCATCGCGAGCACGTCCTGACCGTCCAGGGTGATCGACCCGGACGTCACGACGTACTTGGGGTGGCCCGCGATCGCGTACGACAGGGTGGACTTGCCCGATCCGTTGGGCCCCATCAGTGCGTGCGTCTCGCCGGAGTTCACCGTCAGGTCGACGCCGTGCAGGATGGGGATCTCGGCGGCCCCGTCGCCGGGCGCGCTGCCGCTGGGCGCCACGCTGACGTGCAGATCCTTGATTTCAAGTGTGGTCATTGCCGATTGGTGTCCTTAAGTCGTCCGCAGGTCCGCGGCTTGGAGGTTTTCGGTGAATGCGAGCTCTTGCTCGACGGCTTCGGTGAGACGGTCCCGCACAGCCGGCACGGCGATCTTGGCGATGATCTCGGCGAAGAAGCCGCGCACGATCAGTCGACGGGCCTGGTCCTCCGGGATACCGCGGGCTTGCAGATAGAACAGCTGCAGGTCGTCGAAACGTCCTGTGGCACTGGCGTGTCCGGCCTGGATGATCTCGCCGGTCTCGATCTCGAGGTTGGGTATCGAATCGGCCCGGGCGCCGTCGGCGAGCACCAGGTTGCGGTTGACCTCGAAGGTATCCGTGCCGATCGCGTCCGCGCGGATCAGCACGTCGCCGACCCACACCGTGCGTGCGTCGGGCCGTGACGAGTCCGGATCGCCTTGCAGCGCGCCCTTGTAGAGTACGTTGGAGCGGCAGCTGGGTTTGCCGTGGTCGATCAGCAGCCGCGACTCCAGATGTTGGCCGTCATCGGCGAAATACAATCCGAGCAGTTCGGCGTCTCCGCCCGGGCCATCGAACCGGACCCGTCCGGTCAGCCGGATGAGCTCACCGCCGAACTGGACTGCGGCGTGATGCAGCACCGCGTCCTTGCCCAGTGCCATGTGGTGCATGGTGACGTGAACCATGTCGCCCGCGGGGTCCGCGATCCAGACCACGGTCAGGTCTGCGCCGTCGCCGACGACGAATTCGACGTTGTCGGCATATGTTCCGCTGCCCCGCAGGTCGATGACGGCGACTGCCCGGGACAGCTCCTGTGCCCGCAGCTGCAGATGCCCGTAGGCCGTGGCACCCTGCCCGGGCCCGGTGACGGTGATCTCGATCGGCTCCTCCGGTGCGGCGCCGTTGTCGACGGTGACCACAGTCGCCGAGTTGAACGACGAGAACGCCTGGGCTGCAACCCGATCGGCTGGCACACCCGCCGACCCGAGGCGTTCATCGCCGCGCCGGACGGTTTCGGCGTGCACGCCGGGGATTTCGCGGACCTCGATCGCGGCCGTCCCGGTTGCGGGCGCGGAGCCATCATGCAGGCCGCGCAGCCGGCGCAGCGGCGTGAACCGCCAGGCCTCGTCGCGGCCCTGCGGCACCTCGAAGGCGTTCACGTCGAATGCCGTGAACTGTGTTGCCTTGTTGATGCCTGGCCCCTCGACCGCCTCGGTGAGGTTGGTCCCTGTAGTAGCGGGCCCCACTAGCCCACCGCGCCTTCCATCTGCAGCTGTATCAGCTTGTTGAGCTCCAGGGCGTATTCCATCGGCAGTTCCTTGGCGATCGGCTCGACGAAGCCGCGCACCACCATTGCCATCGCCTCGTCCTCGGGCAGCCCCCGGCTCATCAGATAGAACAGCTGATTCTCGCTGACCTTCGACACGGTGGCCTCGTGGCCCATGGTGACGTCGTCCTCTCGGATGTCGACGTAGGGGTAGGTGTCACTGCGACTGACGTCATCGACCAGCAGTGCGTCGCATTTGACGCTGGCGCGCGATCCGTGCGCGCCCTTGTGAATCTCCACCAGGCCGCGGTAGGAGGATCGACCACCGCCGCGCGCCACCGACTTGGAGATGATGTTGCTCGACGTGTTGGGTGCCAGGTGCAACATCTTGGCGCCGGTGTCCTGGTGCTGTTTCTCGCCGGCGAACGCCACCGACAGCACCTCTCCGCTGGCGTGTTCGCCGGTCATCCACACCGCCGGATACTTCATGGTGACCTTGGATCCGATGTTGCCGTCGACCCACTCCATGGTGGCGCCTTCTTCGGCGCGGGCTCGCTTGGTGACCAGGTTGTAGACGTTTGTCGACCAGTTTTGAATCGTGGTGTACCGAACGCGCGCATGGGGTTTCACGACGATCTCCACTACCGCTGAGTGCAGCGAATCCGACGAGTAGACGGGCGCGGTGCAGTTGTGCACGGCAAAGCCATATGCGAGGTAGCTGTCGGGCTCCTCAACGTCGAGGTTGTATACCGGCTCGTGTGCCTCACGAACCGTCCGTTTCTTGACCGGCACAGCGAAGTAGTCGCCGCAGTCGCGAGCCTGCTTCGGTTCATGGCCGCCCTCGGCCCACTGGACCTGGTACAGATCCTTGCGGACGACGTCGCGGCCCTGGATCACTGCGGGGCCACCGGGCCGGCGCAGTTCGACCGTGGCGTAGTGGCCGAGGCGCGCCAGGACCGACTGCAACTGGAAGGCCCACACCCGCGATGTGGTGTGCGCCCGCTTCCACAGCGCACCGCCGCGCCGCGTGACGTTGCCATCTCCGTTGACGTAGGCGTCCACCAGCTCCCTCATGAACGTCTCGTCCTGGCGCATCAAGAGATCCGACAGCTTCTTGTTCGACGATCCGAGGCCGACGTTGTCGCGCATCGCGGCGTAACCCGCCTTCGTG
>NZ_JBYCLE010000463.1:0-15583 GCF_057473765.1 Mycobacterium sp. TH-M106
GCCCCACCACCGGATCGCCAGGCTGCACCATCAGCCGGACATACCACCGCGTCGAGGGTGGGTGCCGATTCTGCGTACCGGACACGTCTTTTCACCGTCGACGGCCTCGGCGCGGGCCGAAGCGGACGCCGCAGCCGGGCCCGCACCCCTACCGGTCGCCGCACAAGCGCCACCCCGCTGGCCTCGGCGGGCGGCGGGCTGCATCTGTTCGAAACGGTCCGCGCCGCCGCCCCGCACCAGCTCGCCCGCGGCCGCACCGGGGGACGAATACTCCTGCAAGCCGATGACTTTCGCCGGGCCGTCCGCGAGGGGCGGGAGGCCAACCTGGTGCTCTTCGTGGTCGACACCTCCGGATCCATGGCGGCCCGGGAGCGAATGCGGCAGGTCAAAACCGCGATCCTGTCGCTGCTGCTCGA
Organism: Mycobacterium sp. TH-M106; assembly: GCF_057473765.1. NCBI lineage: Bacteria > Bacillati > Actinomycetota > Actinomycetes > Mycobacteriales > Mycobacteriaceae > Mycobacterium > Mycobacterium sp. TH-M106. The sequence continues at coordinate 417 of NZ_JBYCLE010000463.1, forward strand.
CGCATACCGCCGCCGGGACCGGGTCGGCCTGGTGACGTTTCGCGGCTCCGGCGCCGAGGTGGTGCTGCCGGCGACCGGCTCGGTGGAGATCGCGGCCGCCCGACTCGACGACGTGCCGGTCGGCGGCCGCACCCCGCTGGCCGAGGGGCTGGCAGCGGCCGCCGAGATGATCCGCTGCGAGCGACTGCGCGACCCCGACTGCCGCCCGCTGCTGCTGCTGGTCACCGACGGCCGGGCCACCGCCGGCGAAGACCCGGTGCAGCGCTCCCAGATCGCCGCGGACCACCTCGCCGAGCGGGGCGTCAGCGCGGTGGTCGTCGACTGCGAGAGCGGCCGGATGCGCTGCGGCCTGGCCCGCACCCTCGCCGAGCACCTGCGGGCCGAACATGTCCCGCTGCCGCAGGTAAGCGCCGAGGCGCTGACCAGAGTCGTCCGCGACGCCACCCGGGAGGGGGCCGCCTGATGCCGCAGGGACAGCCGTTGACACTGCCCGACGACACTCTGACCACCCGTCAGCGCCGCAACCGGCCGCTGCTGATCGTGCATACCGGGGACGGCAAGGGGAAGTCCACCGCCGCGTTCGGCCTGGCGCTGCGCGGCTGGCATCAGGGCTTTGCGATCGTGGTCTTCCAGTTCGTCAAGTCCGCCAAGTGGCGGGTCGGCGAGCAGAGCGTCCTGGAGCGGCTCGGCGCCCTGCACGTCGAGACCGGTGCGGGCGGACCGGTGGAGTGGCACAAAATGGGTTCGGGCTGGTCGTGGAGCCGCAAGGCCGGCACCGACGCCGACCACTCGGCCGCCGCGGCCGAGGGATGGTCGCAGGTCAAGCGCCGCCTGGCCGCGCAAGCCCACGACTTGTACGTCCTCGACGAATTCACCTACCCGATCAACTGGGGTTGGGTCGACGTCGACGACGTGACGCGCACACTGGTGAACCGGCCGGGCCACCAGCACGTCGTGATCACCGGCCGGCACGCCCATCCGCGGCTGATCGAGGCCGCCGACCTGGTCACCGAGATGACCAAAGTGAAGCACCCGATGGACGCCGGCCAGAAGGGCCAGCGCGGCATCGAGTGGTAGACCGTGGTAGACCGTGGCGAGCGCATGGCAGCAGGTACGCTCCCGCGCGTGATTGTGGCCGCACCGGCGTCCGGCCACGGCAAGACGACGGTGGCCACCGGTCTGATGGCGGCGCTGTCGGCGCGGGGACACCACGTCAGCGGGCACAAGGTGGGCCCGGACTACATCGACCCCGGCTACCACGCGCTGGCCACCGGCCGACCCGGCCGCAACCTCGACCCCTACCTGGCCGGCGCGCACCGCATCGTCGCGCTGCTGCTGCACGGGGCCGCCGGCGCGGACGTCGCGGTGATCGAAGGTGTGCTGGGGTTGTTCGACGGCCGGTTGGGCGCCGGCGGCGAGGCGTCCACCGCCCACGTCGCCGCCTTGACCGCCACCCCGGTCGTGCTCGTCGTGGACGTCTCGCACGCGTCGCGCACCCATGCGGCCGTCGTCGCCGGCCTGGCCGGCTTCGACCCTTCGGTGCGCATCGCCGGTGTCGTGCTCAACAAGGTTCGCGGCACCCGGCACGCCGACGAAGTCGCCGACGCGGTGCGTGCCACCGGTATCCGGCTGCTCGGCAGCCTGCCCCGCGACAGCACCGTCGAACTGCCGTCTCGCCACCTCGGGCTGGTTCCGCCGGCCGAACGGCACGAGTCGGCGACCACCTTGTGCCGGTTGGCCCGCATCGTGGCCGACCACGTTGATCTCGACGCGGTGCTGGAGATTGCGCGACGTGCGCGGGCCCTGCCGGGCCGCGCGTGGGATCCGGCCGCCGAAGTCGTGGCGCCCTCGACCCGGCGGAGGCCGGTGGTGGCCGTCGCGGCCGGACGCGCGTTCACGTTCCGCTACGCCGAGACCGACGAACTGCTGCGCGCCGCCGGCTGCGACGTCGTCGAGTTCGACCCGCTCACCGGCCGCGGACTGCCGCGAGGGACCGCCGGCATCTATCTCGGCGGCGGGTTTCCGGAGGTGTACGCCCCGGAGCTGGCCGCCAACACCCCGCTGATCGCCGAGCTGCATGCCGCGATCGGAGCGGGGGTGCCGACGGTGGCCGAGTGCGGCGGCCTGGCCTACCTGTGCCGCACGCTCGACGGCGCCCCGCTCGTCGGGACGCTGCCCGCCACCGCGGCGATGGCACCGCGACTCACCCTGGGTTACCGTAACGCCACCGCCCCGGCCGAGTCGCTGCTGGCCACAGCCGGCGAGCAGGTCACCGGCCACGAGTTTCACCGCACCCGCGTCACACCCGACGCCGGTGCCGGCGGCACCTGGACGGCGGCATGGTCGCTGCCGGATGGCCCGGCCGCCTGCGTCGGGTTCGCCGCGCCGACGTTGCACGCGTCCTACCTGCACACTCATTGGGCCGGGCACCCGCAGCTGGCGCAGCGGTTCGCCGACGCGGTCCACCGCTTCGCCGAGACCGCGGCGTGAACGTCGACGACGCCGCGCTGCGCTACCACGGCGACGCCGAGGCCGGATACGGCCTGCTGGATTTCGCGGTCAACGTCTATCCCCTGCCCCGTCCCGCCTGGCTCGACGTGGCGCTGCACGCCGCCCTCGACGCCGCCACCGCCTATCCCGACGCGGCTTGCGCCCGCCGGGCGCTGGCGCTGCGCCACGGGCGGTCCACGTCGGAGGTGCTGCCCACCGCGGGGGCGTCCGAGGCGTTCACCCTGGCGGCCCGCCTTCGCCCGTGGCGGCGCCCGGTGGTGGTGCACCCCCAGTACACCGGGGTGCACGCCGCGCTGACCGACGCCGGACACGCCGTCACCACGGTGGTCTGCCACCCCGACGACGGATTCGCCCTGCATCCCGAGGCGATTCCCGACGACGCCGATCTGGTCGTCGTCGGCAACCCCACCAATCCGACCGGGGTGCTGCACCCGGCGGCTGCGCTGCACCGGCTGCGGCGGCCCGGCCGGGTCGTCCTCGTCGACGAGGCGTTCCTGGACGCGGTCCCCGGCGAACCGGAAACCCTGGCCCACGAACGCTTCCCCGGTCTGCTGGTGGCCCGGAGCCTGACCAAACACTGGTCGATCCCCGGAATCCGGGCCGGCTACCTGCTCGGCGATCCCGCACTGCTCGCCGACGCAGCGGCGCTTCAGCCGCCCTGGTCGGTGTCCACGCCCGCGCTCGCCGCGGTGGTGGCCTGCTCAGACGAGCGAGCTCGCGCCGAAAGCGACTGCCGCGCACAGCAATTCACGAAGTGGCGAATCCAGCTCACCGACGCCCTCGTCCAGCGCTCAGTGCCGTTCGTGCCCGGCCAGGCACCCTTCGTGCTGACCCGGGTCGGCGCCGGAGTGCACCGGCGGCTGCGTGAGCTCGGCGTCGCGGTGCGGCGCGCCGACACGTTCCCCGGCCTGGACGGCACCTGGGTGCGCATCGCGGCGCGGCCCCCCGCGGTGACGCAGCCGTTGCTGGCCGCGCTCGACAAGGCTCTCCAGCAGCAACCATGACGCGCCGTCCGGTCACCGCCGGGGCTGCCCGGGCGCTCGGGCTGCTGCTCGGCTATGCCGCCGATCGCACCTGGGGTGACCCGCGCCGGCTGCACCCGGTCGCCGGCTTCGGGAACCTGGCTACGGGCTTGGAGCACCGGATCCACGGCGACAGCCGGCTGCGCGGCGCCGTCCACGTGCTGGTGCTGGTCGGCGGCAGCGCCACGCTGGCGGTTGCCGCCGAACGCGCCGCGGCTCACCCGGCGGCCCGCACCGGGCTCACCGCCGCGGTCACCTGGGCGGTGCTCGGCGGGCGGTCGCTGGAACGCGAAGCGTATGCCGTGCACCACCTGCTGGCGGCGGGCGATCTCGAGCGGGCCCGCGACCGGGTCCGCCACCTGGTGGGCCGCGACACCGCGGCGCTGGGTCACGACGAGATCGCCCGCGCGGTCGTCGAGTCGGTGGCCGAGAACACCTCCGACGCGGTGGTGGCGTCGTGTCTGTGGGGCGCGGTCGCCGGTGTCCCGGGCCTGGTGGCCCACCGCAGCATCAACACGCTCGACGCGATGATCGGCCACCGCAACGAGCGTTACCGGCGCTTCGGGTGGGCAGCGGCGCGGTTGGACGACCTGCTCGGCTGGCCGGCGGCACGGTTAAGTGCGGTGCTGACCGCCGTGCTGGGCCCCGATCCGCGGGGCGCCCTCACCGCCTGGCGGCGCGACGCCGGGCGTCATCCCAGCCCCAACGCCGGCGTGGTCGAGGCCGGCTTCGCCGGTGCGCTGGGGCTGCGGCTCGGCGGCACCAACGTCTACGACGGCGACCGGCGCGAAGACCGCGCCCCGTTGGGCCGCGGGCCGGCCCCGACGCCGGCCGACATCGAACCCGCCGTCCGGCTGGCCCGTCACGTGACCGCGGCTGCGACGCTGGGCGCAGCCCTTTTCTCGGCAACCTGTATCTGTCGCTGGCCAGCATTCCCGACCAGATAACCCAAGCCAGCCCCGACGCGCAGGCCTGGGACTCCGCCAGCTGGACGGCGTGGCTGGTGCACGCATGAAGGTGCTCAGCATCAACCTGGCTGCGTCCAACATCTTGGCCACCGAGGCGGGATGCTTGTCGGTATCGTCGCGATCGCCTTGTGGGTGATGAAACTGACGGTCTCCAGCTACGGGCTGATCGTCTGCGGCGCCGCCATCGCGGGTTTGGGGATCAGCCCGAAAAACTGGTGGGCGCACATCGCCACGTTCACACGCCATGCGGAAGTGCCGGGCTTTAGGTCAGCAGGCGTGGGCTGACGGGGCGATGCGGATTCCTCGTCGTCACCGCGGACGTCTGTCATAGTCCATGACGGTAGCTCCGGCGGGGGCGGTTACTACGATGCCGGCAGCCTTGGCACGCCGGGCGGTTGTGAATGTCGGCCGGTCCGGTATGGTGGGTGCCGGAACTCCGAAAGGATTCTGTGAGCCGCAGCCCCGCCCCAAGCGGGGCTGTTGTGCATCTATGGCCAGAGGTTCCACACGCATCTCTTTGGGGCGATGATTTTCGCCAAGTTCGCGTCGGCCTGCCGCGCACGCGGATTAGTGATGCTTGAGCGCTGCATTCTGAAGTTAAGATACGACACCAAGTCAGCGGCTTGGAGCAGGCGACTGTGCTTGGACGGTGCGAAGTGGAGCGCATCCACGCCCCTGTCGATTTTGGCGGTGTACGGGCTGAGCGTTCCCAGCCGCTGGAAGTGCCAGTAGCTGGCGCGCAGGGTGTCCGCTTGGTCGATCTCGTCGGCGATGGCCAGGAAGTGCGTGCTCTTCCCCAACGCCATGCCGTTCAGCGACTGACACAGGAAGTCGAGCGCCACTCGGTGTGGATGCCACGCTGCCGACCCGTACTGTGCCTTGTGCTTTGGTATGTCGATTCCGCGAAATGCCAACTCCAGACCGTCGCAGGCCGCGATGGCTTCGAGCGCGTCGGAGTAGACCTTGATTCGGGCGCGGATCATCTGCTTCATGCCGGCCCAGTCGCCTTTCCCGCCCCGGATATGGCTTCCATGAAGCTCGGCATCTGGAGAAACGTCGTAACTCCTCGCCGCGTCGGAAACGACTGCGTCAAGGTCGTTCTGGAGCTGGAGAGCGCTGTCGGCGGGCACGACGAGTGCGGTGAGCCAGTACTCGACCTTGTCGTACGACTCGTCGATGTAAGCCAGAAGCACGGTTCGGAGCGTACTGGTCTATGCGGACGCGAGTGCACGGGCAATCTGAGCGGCGAAGCCCGGCCCGTCGTTGACCAACGCGTAGCCGCCGGCAAGTCCGCCCTGGCCGCAGAGCATCCGCCGGCGTCGCACACGACGATGTTTCGCAGCCCCGGTATTGCCGTCGACACGCGGGACTAAGCGAACTGCCGTGCGGAGGACCGTACGATCCGCCGAGCAGTCAGGTACGCATCCTGCGCCACCTCCATAACGGCGATTGCCTTCTTGAGTCCGTACACGCCCCAGAACCGGCCGGGGCCGCGTCCAGCTTGCCGCCACAGTTCGGGCACGGTGTGGTGGTATTCCTTGTCACCGTCCATGTTTGGCGATGAATGCTTCGTGAGATAGATTGCCAGGCGTTTGGGGTCGCAGGCTTTGAGGCCGCTGCGCACGTCGATTGCGGTTTCGGCGAGCCGGTGCAGGGCCTTCTGCACCGGGTCGGGGTGGTCGACAAGCTGAGCCCATGCCGGCGCTGCCGGGGCATTCCCAATGTGTGCTGAAATCAGAGTCCCGACAGGAAATCCGCGGGGACCACCTCGGCCGCCGCACTGTGAGCTGCGGTTAGCCCCAGATCGGGTGCACTGTACAGGCCGGCGTTCGTCAGGTCGTCGGTCGGTGTGACTGCGACGGCGCTTGCGTAGTCCGTCGGGGTGAACAGCGACGCTGCCCACGAGATGTTGAGGGGCCCGACTGGGGTGTAATAGAGGATATCGACGGGGGAGGCGCTTTTGGCGCCGGAGTCGTAGTAGAGATTGACGACTTCCGGGAACAGTATGTCTTCGTCGTATACGGCCCCGGTGTTGGTGACGAATTCAAAGTCGTACCCGCCTATCGGCGACGGCGCTAGGTATTCCGTGCCGGATTCCGTCCCGGTGAGAGTCGCGACGCCTGCGTCGGTGACGGGGCTGAAGGTGGCGGGCACCTCCCACACCGGCGCCGCGCCCTTATTGGCCACCTCCGTGACGGTGCCGTCGACCGGACTCCACCCCTCCAAGCCGCTAGAATCCGGCCCGAGGTTCAGCAGTACATCCAGGTTTTGCTGTGACATTGCAAGAGCTTCGGTGGACGTGATGAAGAACGTGGGGTCCGCCGGGGTGAACTGCGACGCGGCCCAGTTCGCGGGGATGTCTCCGAACGGCGTCTTGAAGACGTCGACGGCGGTGGCACCTTTGGTGCCGGCGTCGTAGTACAGGTTGGTGAACCCGGGGAACAGCTGGTCCTGATCGTAGACGGCTCCGCTGTTGGTGACGAATTCGTCGTTGAACCCGCCCGCCGACGGCGCGACGTAATCGGCGCCGGACAGGGTTGTGGTGCCGTTGGCGAAGCTGGCGGGCACGTCCCAGGTCAGCGTCGACCGGCCCGGGACCTGGACCAGTGTGGCGCTGTCGGTGTCGTAGATCGGGCTCCATGACGAGTCGTCCGCGTGGGCCGCAGCGGACCCGAAGAATGCCGCCGCCACTCCACCAATGACCATGCTCATGGCGATACGTCTCACCGAAGTTCCTTCCACCGAAATTCCGCACTGGAGGCTTCTAGCGTCGACGCCGAGAAGCTTATACTGCCGCTACTGGGATGTCGCCCGCCGTGGGGCCGCTTCATCGGTACCATCTGATGACAGATGGCGCTGAAGAATCACCGCCGCTTACCGCTGAACCGCCCGGCCACAAGACAAGATCTGCGACGTCGCTTTTCTAAACTCAACGACAGCACGGGATTGACCGCCAAATATATGGTGCCCGACTCCGCACCATGGGCACGTTCGACACTCAACTTAACGCGATGGGCTCGGCCGCATACGCGCGCTACGGAGGTGTGACCGTACGGACCCGCTTGTGCCACAACACCGCATCTCGTCACGATAATCGGTGCAGTGAGCGCGTTTACAGCTCGCGTCCGTAGCCGCGGGTGGTCGAATCACCCACAGTGACTCCTTGGGCGGCATGCAAAGTGGTGGCATACCCGAGCGTGATCTGCTCGCGCAGATAGTCGCCCTCGAAGATGACTCGGGCGTCGTCGGTGAGTCTCGTCGACAGGTGACGTTCGCCCCCACGCACGCCACGTGGGCACTCAACCGCTGGCCGCCTATAAGCACCACCGCACAACCCACGCCACCGCCGCATCGACGTCGTGCACGATCGGCACCCCAGCGGGCGGGGTGGGGCGACGCACGATGACGACCGGCACGCCCAGCTGCTCGGCGGCCCGCAGCTTCGGCCAGGTGTATTCGCCTCCGGAGTCCTTGGTCACCAGCACGTCGGCCCGATGGGTGGACAGCAGCGCACGTTCACCGAGCAACTGGTAGGGCCCCCGGCTGGTGACGATCCGCCAACCGGGCGGTAACTCGATCGACGGACGGTCGACGACGCGGGCCAGCACCGCCGACTCGCGCAGGGCCGGCAGGTAGCGGGCCAGCTGCTGGCGGCCGATGGTCAACACGGGTCTCTCCCCCAGCTCCCCAGCGAGAGCGGCAGCCTGCTCGTGGCAGTCGGCCCACCGCCACGACGGCCGGGACCGCTCGGCCCAACCCGGTCGCTCCAGCCGCAACAGCGGGCGGTGCAGCGGCCCGGTAAGACAGGCGGTGGCCGCGTTCGCCGACATCGTCGTCGCGAACGGATGGGTGGCGTCGACGACGGCGTCGTAGTCCACCAATGCCGCACGCAGGCCGTCGATTCCGCCGAAGCCACCGATGCGCACCACGCCGACCGGCAGCCGGGGATCGGCGACTCGACCGGCCAGCGACGTCGTCACATCGATACCAGCGGCCACCAGCCGCTCGGCGAGCGCCCTGGCCTCCGCCGTCCCGCCGAGCAGCAGAATCCGGGCCATCACTCCGGTGCCCCCGGCGGGAGGAACGGCAGACCTCTCGGTGGCCCCGCACCGATGAGGTCCAGCAGCGCAGCGATATCGAGATGCTTTTCGACCAGGTCGGCGAGCAGGTCGAGCCGGCGTTGCCGTGCCACCGGGAAGGAGACCCCAGACGGCGCCAGCCCCAGGGTCTCGCGCAGGAAGGCACCCCGCAGCGCGTCGCCTTCGAGGGCGCCGTGCCACAGGGTGCCGAACACCGCACCGGATCGGGCGCCGCCGAGGAATTCGTCGGCCCCGTCGCCGCGGATGGTCCGGCCGTGGTGAATCTCGTAGCCGGCAGCTGGCACCCCCAGCCCATCCCCGGCCGGCAGCCGCAGCACTTTGGCCGCGGCAAAACAGGTCTCGACGTCGAGCAGGCCCAGGCCGGCTGCCTCGGCGACCGGACCTTCTATCCCCTCGGGGTCGCGGATGGTCCGGCCCAGCATCTGAAAGCCGCCGCAGATACCGAGCACCGGCTTGCCCGTTGCGGCGTGGCTCAGCAGCGCGGAATCGAGTTCACGTGACCGCAGCCAGGCCAGGTCGGCGATCGTCGCCCGGGTTCCCGGCAACACCACCAGGTCGGCGTCGGCCACGGCCCGTGGATCGGAGACGAACACCACGTCCAGGCCGGGTTCGAGACCGAGCGCGTCGACGTCGGTGAAGTTGCTGATCCTGGGCAGCCGGATGACCGCCACCCGCCGCGCCCCGGTCCGGTGCGAGCGTCTGCCCGCCAGGCCGAGGGAGTCCTCGGAGTCCAGCCACAGGTCAGGATGCCAGGGCAGCGTTCCGAAGACGCGCCGGCCGGTGAGCCGTTCCAGGTCTCGCACGCCCGCCGCCAGTAACTGCTCCCGGCCACGGAACTTGTTGACGACGAACCCCGCCACCAACCCCTGGTCCGCCGCGGACAGCAGGGCAACGGTGCCGAAAAACGCCGCGAACACCCCGCCCCGGTCCACGTCGCCGACCACCACCGTCGGCAGGCCGGCGTGCTGGGCCAACCCCATGTTGACGTAGTCACCGGCCCGCAGGTTGATCTCCGTCGGGCTGCCGGCGCCCTCGGCGATGACGACGTCGTACCGCGCGGCCAGGTCGTCGTAAGCGGCGTGTGCCGCTTCCGCCAGCCCGGGTCGTCCCGCCGGCCAGGCCGATGAAGAGATCTCGCCGGCCGGCCGGCCCATCACCACCACGTGACTGCGCTGATCGCTGCCGGGTTTGAGCAGCACCGGGTTCATGGCCGGCTCCGGGACCGCTCCCGCCGCCAGCGCCTGAATCCACTGAGCCCGGCCGATCTCGGCGCCGACGCCGTCCGGGCCGGCGCACACCGCCGAATTGTTGGACATGTTCTGCGCCTTGTACGGCGCCACCCGCACTCCGCGGCGCGCCAGCGCCCGGCACACACCGGTGACCACCACAGTCTTTCCGGCGTCGCTGGTGGTACCGGCGATCAGCATCCCACCCATCAGGGCCTGCGCACCAGGAAGACGTCCATCACCCACCCCGCGTCGGCTTTGGCCGCGTCCCGCGCGGCCACGATGTCGGGCAGAACGTCTGCCAGCCGCCCCGCGACCAGGCGCTCCCCCTGCGCGCCGAGGTTGGCACCCCACCAGATTCTCCAGTCGGCCAGCCCGGCCAGGTCGAGGCGGTCCGCCGGCCGGGTGAGCATCACCACGATGTTGTCCTGGCCGGCCGCGACCGCCTCCCGCAGTCGCCGGCCGGTGGTCACGTGTAACGGCCCACCCACCTCGTGCAGCACGACCCGGTGCCGCGCGGCCAGCAGCTGCGGGGCGCTGACACCCGGCAGTACGTCGTAATCCACCTGAACGCCAAGGTCTTTCACCTGCTCGACGATCCGGATGGTCGAGTCGTACAACGACGGGTCGCCCCAGACCAGGAAGGCGGCGGTGCCGCCGCGCTCGCCGAGGACGGCTGCGTAGCGCTCGGCCCGGGCGGTGTGCCAGTCGGCCACTGCGCCCAGATAGTCCTCGTCGTTGAGGTTCGGCGAACGGTCCCTCGGCGGATCGGCGATCGCGACGACCGGGACGGGTCCGTCTGGCCCCGGGTAGGCGGCCACGATCGCCCGCCGCACCGCCAACTGGCCGTCGGAGTCACCCTTGTCGGCGGCCAGCACATAGTCGACCGAACGCAGCGCCTCGGCCACCTCACCGGTGACGTGCTGCGGCCCCATGCCGACGCCGAGAATGCGCACCCGCACCATCACCGGCCCTCCAGATCGCCCTCGACGTCGAGGTAAGCCTGCCGCAGCGCCGCCATCGTCGCCGGATCGGGCTCGGCCCACAGGCCCCGGTCGGCGGCCTCGGTGAGCCGTTCGATGATGCCGTGCAGCGCCCACGGATTGGACTTGTCCAGGAATTGCCGGGTGGTCGGGTCCAGCACGTATTCGGCGGCCAGCTTCTCATACATCCAGTCGTGTACGACCCCGGCGGTCGCGTCGAACCCGAACAGGTAGTCGACGGTGGCGGCCAACTCGAAGGCGCCCTTGTAGCCGTGCCGGCGCATCGCGGAGATCCAACGCGGGTTGACCACGCGGGCCCGGAAGACGCGGGCGGTCTCCTCGGCCAGCGTCCGGGTGCGGATCGCGTCGGGCGACGTCGAATCCCCCACGTAGGCCTTCGGATTGCTGCCGGTGAGCGCGCGAACGGTAGCGACCATACCGCCGTGGTATTGGAAGTAGTCGTCGGCGTCGGCAATGTCATGTTCACGGCTGTCGACGTTCTTGGCGGCAATCTTGATGCGGCGGTAGTTGGTCCGCATGTCATCGGCGGCCGCCAGGCCGTCGAGCCCACGCCCGTAGGCGAACCCGCCCCACGCCGTGTAGATCTCGGCCAGATCCTTGTCGTCGTGCCAAGTGCCGGCGTCGAAGGCCTGCAAAATGCCAGCGCCGTAGGAGCCGGGTTTGGAGCCGAACACCCGGGTGGTGGCCCGCCGCAGGTCGCCATGTTCGGCCAGGTCGGTGCGGGCGTGCGCGGCGACGAAGTTCTGCTCGTCGGGCTCGTCGAGCGTCGCCACCAGCTGCACCGCGTCGTCGAGCATCACCACCACGTGCGGGAAGGCGTCACGAAAAAACCCGGAGATCCGGATGGTGACGTCGATGCGGGGCCGGCCCAGTTCGGCCAGCGGAACCGCTTCCAGCCGACACACCCGCCGGGACGCCTCGTCCCATCCGGGCCGAACCCCAAGCAGCGCCAGAACTTCCGCGATGTCGTCACCCGAGGTGCGCATCGCCGATGTTCCCCACACCGACAACCCCACCGACTCCGGGTAGCCGCCGGTTTCCTTGAGATAGCGCGCAATCAGCGAATCCGCGATCGCCTGGCCGGTCTGCCACGCCAGCCGCGACGGCACCGCCCGCGGATCGACCGTGGAGAAATTGCGTCCGGTCGGCAGCACGTTGACCATGCCGCGCAGCGGCGACCCGGACGGGCCAGGCATAACGAAGCCGCCGGCCAGCGCGTGCAGCACCGAATCCAGCTCGCCGGCCGTGCCGGCCAGGCGCGGAACCACTTCGGCTGCAGCGAATTTAAGCACCCGGCGCACCTCCGGATCGTCATGCAGCGAATTGACCGCCGACTCGTCCCAGCCGGCGACCTCCATCGCCTCAACCAACGCGCGAGCCCGCCCCTCGATCTCGTCGACCACCGCGCTCGCGGCCTCGTCTGCCAAGCCAAGCGCGGCCCGCAGTCCGGGCACCGCATGGTCCACCCCGCCCCACATCTGCGGAGCGCGCAGGATGGCCAATACCAGGTTCACCCGCGCCGGGCCCACCGGCGCGGCGCCTAGGACGTGCAGGCCGTCGCGGATCTGGGCATCTTTGATCTCGCACAGCCAGCCGTCCACGTGCAGCACGAAGTCGTCGAACTCGTCGTCCTCCGGCCGCTCATCCAGCCCCAGGTCGCGGTGCATCTCCGCGGCCCGCATCAGATTCCAGATCTCGCCGCGGATCGCGGGCAGTTTCGCCGGATCCATCGTCGCGATGGTGCTGTGCTCGTCGAGGAGCTGTTCGAGGCGGGCGATGTCCCCGTAGGATTCCGCCCGCGCCATCGGCGGGATCAGGTGATCGACGATGGTGGCGTGGGCCCGGCGTTTCGCCTGAGCCCCCTCACCGGGATCGTTGACCAGAAACGGATAGATCAGCGGCATGTCCGCCACCGTCGCGTCGGTGCCGCACGCCGGCGACAGGGCTGCGGTCTTGCCGGGCAGCCACTCCATCGAGCCGTGCTTGCCCAGGTGCACCACCGCGTGCGCACCGAATCCGTGCGCCAGCCAGCGGTATGCGGCCAAATAGTGGTGGCTCGGCGGCAGATCCGGATCATGGTAGATCGCCACCGGGTTCTCGCCGAATCCGCGTGGCGGCTGGATCATCAGCACGACGTTGCCGGCTCGCAGTGCGGCCAGCACGATGTCGCCGGCATCGTTGACGAAAAGCCGCCCGGGCGCCGGCCCCCACGCCGCGGCCATCGCGTCACGCAGCTGTGCGGGCAGCTCGGCAGTCCAGCTGGCGTACTGCTCGGCGGTCACCGTCACCTGCGCGTCGGTGAGCTGGGCGGCGGTGAGCCAGTCCTCGTCTTGTCCGCCCGCCGCGATGAGCGTGTGGATCAGCCGTTCACCGGCCTGCGTTTCGTCGTCGATGGCCAGCACCCCGAAGCCGTCGCCGACGTCGTAGCCTTCCTCGGCCAGCCGGCGCAGCAGCCGTACGGCGGAGACCGGCGTGTCCAGGCCCACCGCGTTGCCGACGCGGGAGTGCTTGGTGGGGTAGGAGGACAGGACGAGTGCGATTCTCTTCCGGCCGTTCGGTAATCGGCGCAGCCTGGCGTGGCTGACCGCGATACCGGCAACGCGGGCGCACCGTTCGGGATCGGCGACGTAGCGCGGCAGGCCGTCGGAGTCGATCTCCTTGAACGAGAACGGCGCGGTGATGATGCGGCCGTCGAACTCCGGGATCGCGATCTGCGTGGCGTAATCGAGCGGGGTCAGGCCGTCGTCGTTGGCCGCCCACTGGTCACGAGACGTGGTGAGGCACAAGGCTTGCAGCACCGGAATGTCCAGTGCGGCGATGCGTCCGATATCCCACGATTCGTCGTCTTCGCCGGCACCGGCGGCCGCGGACGTCGATCCGCCTGCCGCCAGCATGCAGACCACCAGGGCGTCCAGATCTGCCAGCGCCTCGAAGAGTTCGTCGGACGCGCTGCGCAGCGACGACGCGAAGATGGGCACCCCCAGCGCGTCGCCGCAGGCGTCGATCGCGTCGGCGAGGGCATGCGCGAACGCCGCATTTCCACTCACCTGGTGGGCCCGGTAGTAGAGGATTCCGATCTTCAGCGGCGCGGTCTGCGCCGCGTCGTCGGGCCGCCTGCGGTCGGGGTATCCCCACTCGGGTATCACCACCGGCTCGTCGAATCCCTCCCCGGTGAGCAGTACCGTGTCGCAGAGGAATGCATGCAGCCGGGCAAGATTGACCGGACCGCCTTCGGCCAGGTAGGCGTGAGCTTGCACCGCGACGCCGATCGGAACGGTCGAACACGCCATGAGTTCGGCGCTGGGCGCCCGCTCGCCGCCGAGAACCACCAGCGGCAACCCACTGGCGCGCAACGCTTTGAGTTCCGCCTCGATCTCGGCCGACGATCCCAGCACCCGCAGCACGGCTATGTGAGCGCCATCCAGTGCCGGTTCGACGGGTTGCCGTGCCGGGTTGGCGAGGTGGTATGCGGCTTCGCTGGCCCGCGCGGAAAGCAGATCGGTGTCGGACGTGGACAGCAATGCGACGCGCCGCGCACCGGTTGCCGCATCGGGCATGGCGGGTCCTCCTGGTTGTGTCATGCCGGGTCAGCGGGGGCGGGCGGTGCCGGTGCGACCGGGCGGCCCCGCGGCCCGCCCCGGGCAGGCATTCGGTTCAGGTTCTAGATCCATGTATTCGTATCCGCGGCCCAGCATTTCGGCCTTCGCCCGCCGGCGCCGGCGCACCCGGGCCTGCTCCTGCACAGCCGCGGCAGCCGCCGGTTCAGCGGCCGTAACAGGCGTGGGCGCCTGCGCCTTGGCGCTGGCCTCCGCACGGCGCCGGGCGGTCATGTCCATGCCGCCCACTAGGTATCCGAATACCTGCGGCCCAGCGACCGCGGGCGGCGCGGACGGCGCGGTCGGCACCACTGCGGCGGCAGCCGGCGGCAGAGCCGGGGCCACCGCGGGGGCCGGAGCCGGTCCAGGCACCGGAGTGGGGGTCGGGGTCAGTGCCAGCGCGACGGGCGGGGGAACAGCCGGCGGGACCGGGACCGCGGGGATGCCCGCCAAGCCCGCCAGCCCGGCCAGACCCGCCAAGCCGCCCACCGGGGCGGCGGCCATCGGAGCCAGGGCGGCAGTCAGCAGCGGCAGCAGCGCCGGGATCAGCACAACCTGTTCGAGCAGCGTCTTGAGCAGTGCGATGGTGTCAGTGATGACCGTCCCGATGGCTTCGACAGTATCGAACAGCAGCGTGAAGCCGATGGTTGCCGGGTTTCCCGAAGCCAGCGCCGCGGTCAGATCCGCGCCGATGTATCCGAACGTTTGCGACAGAAACGCGACGTATTGACTGATGGTCA
>NZ_JBYCLE010000464.1:0-1267 GCF_057473765.1 Mycobacterium sp. TH-M106
CTACCAACGGATGATGTCGGAGTGGCTGGTCGACCCGCACGAGTTGGGCCGCAGCGCCGACCTGGACTGGAAGTCGGTGTGGGACCACGGCTGGACGTTGGCCGCCGAAGCGGAGAACGCCCCGGTTACCTCCCACACCGAGCAGGGTCTACCGATCCGCGAGCCCGGTATCCGGCTGGTGCCGGGCTCGGTTGACCGGGCAGGGCAGCACCGGGCCGAGCCAGGGCGTGCCGAGCGCCCGGCGTCCGCTGACAACATGTCGCGTCGGCCCGCGCACCAGGCGCCCGAACGCGATCCCGACGCGATCCGATCCTCGATCGCCAGCCACTTCGGCGGGGTGCATGCCGCACGGTCACGCGCGGCAGAGGCAGACTGGGATATCGGCCAGGGACTCGACGACGAATGACGTTCCCCTCGAGCCCATCGGACCGGCAGCGTTCGCCGGAGAACTCACTGGACTGGCTGGTGTCGACATTCGCCCGCGAAGTGCCCGGGGTGTCGCATGCGGTGCTGGTTTCGGTGGACGGGTTGCTGGTCGCGGCCAGTGAACATCTGCCGGTCGAACGGGCCGACCAGTTGGCTGCGGTGTCGTCGGGGCTGGCCAGCCTGGCGACCGGGGCGGCGCAACTGTTCGAGGGGGGCCAGGTGCTGCAGACCGTGGTGGAGATGGAGGACGGCTACCTGCTGTTGATGCGGGTCGGTGACGGCTCGCATCTGGCCGCGCTGGCGGCGACATCGTGTGACATCGGTCAGATCGGCTACGAGATGGCGATCCTCGTCGAGCGGGTGGGTACCGTCGTGCAGTCGTCGCGACGAGTCGCGCCCGATGGACCGGCTGGCCCCCGCAATCGGGGGGACCCCCACCGGCCCGCGGCGTCGCCGCACTTCCGGCATGCGTGAGCGGCGATGGAAACACCCGAGCCGCCGGTGCCTGATGCGAACCTGGTCCGCCCCTACACGCTGACCTCCGGCCGCACCGACACCAACGTCGACCTGCCGCTGGAAGCGCCGGTGCAGACCCTGAAGTCGGCGCTGTTTCACCGCTGGCCGCTGAACGACACGCGGGGCAAGATCGTCGCGCTGTGCGTTAAGAGCCCGTCGGTCGCCGAAATCTCGGCGCGATTGGATGTGCCGCTCGGTGTCGTGCGCGTCTTGATCGGTGATCTGGTTACGTCGGGATACCTTCGGATACGTCCGACGTTGGACGACCACTCGACCCGAGGCGAACGCCGCGAACTGATAGGAAGGACGCTCCGTGGCCTACGAG
>NZ_JBYCLE010000465.1:0-5340 GCF_057473765.1 Mycobacterium sp. TH-M106
GTCACGTACCGCACCGTCAACCCGATGCCGTCGTCGGTCGGGCCCAGCTCGGGGGCGTCGAACAGCCTGGCCATGTCCAGCGGCGGACGGAACACCGGCAGATGTTCGCCGAGTTCTTCGATCCAGTCGTGGGCCAGGTAGAAGTGCATTCGACCGGTGAGCGTATGCCACGGCTTGAGGCACTCGACGTTCACGGCGAACGGAGCATAGCGACGCCCGCCGGTTTCGCTGCCCGACCACTCCGGGCTGGTGATCACCGGGACCGGCCGAGCCTGGGTGTCGGCATAGGTGATGCGCTTCTCCTCGCTGCCCTCGGCCAGGTGGACCAGCTTGCGACCGGTCCTCCGCTCCAGGTCGCGGAAGCCGTCCACCGCAAGCCGGCCGTTGCAGGTTCCGGACAGTGCGAGGATCACCTCGGCCATTCGCTCGCCGGTGGTGACCGCCGGACGGCCAGCTGCCGCACCGGAATCCAGCACCCCGAACCGCTCACCGAGCTCGGCGACTTCCCGATCCGGGTGCATGGTCACGCCCTTGGTGGTGACGCCGACCTGTTCGACCAGCGGACCCAGGGTCCGCCACTTGTCGTAGACCGCGGCGTAGTCACGTTCCACCACAGTCAGTTTCGACATCGTCTTACCCGGAATCGGGGTCTGGCCGCTGTGCAGCCAGTCGTTTTCGGTGCCGTCCGGGTAGGCCAACGCATCCGCGGTGTCGTGCTGCAACGCGGTGAGCACCACATCGGCGCGGGTGCCCAGGTGCTGCTTGGCGAGCTGGCTGAACGCGCGCGCGATAGCGCCGAACGCGTCGAAGTCGGTGCGGGTCTCCCACGGCGGGTCGATCGCTGCGGAAAATGCGTGCACGTACGGGTGCATGTCGGTGCTGGAGATGTCGGCTTTCTCATACCAGGTCGCTGCCGGCAGCACGACGTCGGAGACCAGCGTCGTCGAGGTCGTCCGGAAGTCGATCGACATCATCAGGTCAAGCTTGCCCTCGGGGATGTCGGTGTCGGAGACCACGTCGATCGGCTGCACCCCATAGGTCGCGGGTTTGCCCAGTATGTTCGAGTCGGTGCCCAGCAGATGCTGCAGAAAATACTCGCCGCCCTTGCCCGACGCCCCGATCAGGTTGGCCCGCCAGACGGTGAGCACCCGCGGCCAGTTGACCGGGTTGTCCGGATCGGTGATCGACATCGTGAGTGTGCGCTGCGCGAGTTGTTCGGCCACGTACTCGCCGATGTCACGGCCCGCGGCCCGGGCTTCGTCGGCGACATCCAGACTCGACCGGTCGAACTGCGGGTAGAACGGGCTCCAGCCCATCGCCGTCGCCGAGGCCAGCAGGTCGATCGTGTGCTTGCCGGCGAACCGTCCGCGGCCCAGCGGCGTGCTCAGCTTGTCGGCGCCATACCCGTCGTAGCGCCACTGGTTGGTGTGCACATACCAGTACGACGCGCCAGGCACCTGCCGCGGCGGGCGGACCCAGTCGGTGGCCATCGCCATCGTCTGGAACCCGGTCAGCGGGCGAACCTTCTCCTGGCCCACGTAATGCGCCCAGCCGCCGCCGTTTCGTCCCATCGACCCGGTCAGCATCAGCAACGCCAGCACCGCGCGATAGGTCGCGTCACCGTGGAACCACTGACCGATGCCGCTGCCCATGATGATCATCGACCGGCCGCCGGATTCCTCAGCGCTGCGGGCGAATTCCTTGGCGACGCGGATCGCCTGGCTGGCCGACACCCGGGTGATCGGCTCCTGCCAGGCCGGGGTGCAGGAGAAGTCGGCGTCGTCGTACCCGGTCGGCCACTCCCCGGGCAGGCCGGGGCGGCGCACCCCGTACTGGGCCAGCATCAGGTCGTAAACGGTGCACACCAGGTGCTCGCCGATCCGGCGCACCGGGATCCCGCGCGTCACGACCGTGCCCTCGCCGTTGACGGTGTCGAAGCTGGGCAGCGACACCAGCGCGGTCTCGCCGTCGGTTGGCTGCCCGCGCCGGACACTCAGCGCCGGCTGGACGTCGCCGAGATCGAGGTTCCACTTGCCGATCCCGTCGTCGCCGAACCGGAAACCCAGCGACCCGTTGGGCACCACAACCGAATCGGTGATCGTGTCGAGCAACGCCGGCTTGAACGCGGCATTCTCGACGTCCGCGGACTCGCCGCCGAGGTCGGCGGCGGTGAGGTTCTTGCCCGGGACCAGATGCTCGCCCCGCTGATCCAGCTTGATCAGGAATGGCAGGTCGGTGTAACGCAACGCATAGTCGATGAAGAACGGGACCGGTTTGCGCACATAGTGTTCGGTGAGGATGACGTGGCCCATCGCCATGGCCAGCGCGGCGTCGTTGCCGGCCGCGCACGGCATCCACTCGTCGGCGAATTTGGTGTTGTCGGCGTAGTCCGGGCTGACGCTGACCACTTTGGTACCGCGGTAGCGCACCTCCGCCATCCAGTGCGCGTCCGGGGTGCGGGTGATCGGGACGTTGGAGCCCCACATCATCAGGTAGGCCGCGTCCCACCAGTCGCCGGACTCGGGCACGTCGGTCTGGTCCCCGAACACCTGCGGCGAGGCGACCGGCAGGTCGGCGTACCAGTCGTAGAACGACGTCATCGGGGCGCCGATCAGCTCGAAGAACCGTGAGCCGGCCGCATACGACGCCATCGACATCGCCGGGATCGGCGAGAACCCGGCTATCCGGTCGGGACCGTAGGTCTTGATGGTGTGCACATGGGCGGCGGCGATCAATTCAGCGGCCTCGGCCCAACTCACCCGCACCAGCCCGCCCTTCCCGCGGGCCTGCTGGTAGCGCCGGCGACGCTGCGGGTCGGCCTGGATCTCCGCCCACGCGAGCACCGGGTCGCCGAGGCGGGCCTTGGCCTCCCGGAACATCTCCACCAGCAGGCCGCGGGCGTACGGATAGCGCACTCTGGTCGGTGAGTAGGAGTACCAGGAGAACGACGCGCCGCGCGGACAGCCGCGGGGCTCGTACTCGGGGCGGTCCGGACCCACCGTCGGGTAGTCGGTCGCCTGGTTCTCCCAGGTGATGATCCCGCCCTTGACGAAGATCTTCCATGAGCACGACCCGGTGCAGTTGACCCCGTGCGTGGAGCGCACCACCTTGTCGTGGCTCCACCGGTCGCGGTAGAAGGCGTCGGCCTCCCGCCCGCCGCGTCGGGTGACGGTGCGCAGGTCAGCCGAGAACTCGCCGGGGGTGAAGAAGCGGCCGCTGCGTTCCAGCAACTCCTCTAGCGGGCTACCGACATGAGCTGTTGTGGTCATCCGGGAGTCTCCTTGGGGTCGCAGCACGCTCGGACGCTGGATTTTTGCGGCTCCGCGTCGACACCGGGTCACGGCCCAGCGCACCGGCCCTTCGCCTGCAGCAGGCCAGCAATCCGCCAGCATACGGCTTATATCGTCAGGCGACCATAATTCCACGCTGGGAAGTCGCTGTGCCGATTTCGTCAACCCGGCTGTAGCGTCCGGGTCAGCTCCGGCAGCCAGGCGCGGTCGGCCGGCACCCAGTCGATGCCGGACAGCTCCTCTGCGGTGGCCCAGCGCAGCGCCTGGTGGTCGTGCGGGCGTGGTTCGCCGCGGGCGAGGCTAACCCGGTAGGCCCGCAGCATCGTGTTCGCATCCAGCGCGACGTCGTTACCGAGGCGCGCACCCACCACGACGGCGTCGGCATCGAGACCGAGTTCCTCAGCCAGTTCCCGGGCCAGCGCTGCGGGCTCGGTCTCACCCGGTGCGACTTTGCCGCCGGGAAGCTCCCAGCGGCCGGCCAGCGCCGGTGGGCGGCACCGCTGCGCGACCAGCACCGCCGGCCCGGCGATGATGGCCCCCGCGACGACGATCCGGTTCGGCATGGTCGGTGACGGTATACCGAACACTCCAGGCTCGCTGGCGTGACGCGCTGTCCGCAGTACCGTGGGCTGTATGGCTGTGTTAACCGATGAGCAGGTGGCCGCGGCGCTGGGCGACCTCGACGGCTGGGAACACGCCGGCGGGACGCTGCGACGGTCGGTCAAGTTCCCGTCGTTTCTCGCCGGCATCGACGCGGTGCGCCGGGTCGCCGACCACGCGGAGGCCAAGGACCACCACCCCGACATCGACATCCGCTGGCGGACGGTGACTTTCGCCCTGGTCACGCATTCGGCCGGCGGGATCACCGCAAACGACGTGGCGATGGCCCACGACATCAACGAGATCCTAACGGGTAGCTAATGCCGGTCGCCGCGATCCAGCCCAGCGTCGCCAGCGCCGCCACGATGTAGACCAGCCCGGCCCAGGCCAGATACCAGGGCCGGCCGCCCTGCCAGATGCTCGGCTGCGCGAAGCTCAGCAACCACGGCACCCCGACCAGGGTCAACGCCAGCCAGCCCCAACCCAGAACCCGAGCGCCGATGCGTTCGGAGAACGGGCCGTGGATCAGCCAGACCATCAGCGGGACCAACCACACCCAGTGATGCGTCCACGAGATCGGCGAGGCCAGCAGACCGAACAGCTCGACCACGAGCAGCAGACCCAGTCGATCCGTCCGGCCGAGCGCGCGCCAGGCCGACACAGCCAGCACCAGCGTGGCAGCGATGGCGATCAAAACCGGCGCGCCGTAGCCGGCGTCGTGCCCGAGAATCCGGGAGATCCCGCCGCGCCAGGACTGGTTGAACGAGGTGCCGATCGGCCCAACCCGGCCGGCGTCACCGAGCAGCTCAGTGAAGTAGCGGCAGGTTTGGCCGCCGGTGACCAACACCGACACCGCGATGGTGGCGAGAAAGACCGCCGCCGCGAAAACCACGGCGGCCCACCGTCGCGCCCCGGCGAAGTAGACACCGGCGACCGCCGGAGTCAGCTTGACCCCGGCGGCGGTGCCGACCAGCAGCCCGGACACCCACCATCGTCGGCTGCAGACCGCGCACAACACGGCCAACACCAGGAACACGTTGATCTGTCCGTAGTCGAAGGTGCTTCGCAACGGCTCGATCCAGATGGTCACCGCCGTCCACAGCATCGCGGTGCGGCCAGCGCCGCACGCATCTGGGCCGAGCAGCCGCTGGCTGACCCGGACCACACCGTAGAGTGCGGCGATCGTCGCGACCTGCCAGAGAAATGCCAGCAGTGGAAACGGCAGCAGGTGCAACGGATAGAACACGATTGCGGCGAACGGCGGGTAGGTGAACGGCAGCGGGAAATCCGGCGTCTGGTCGGCGTAGGTGTAGTCGTAGAGGGCGTCGGGCCGGTCGAGCGTGGCGGCACCGCCGACGTAGACGTGCAGGTCGACGAAGTTGGCGCCGTTGGGTGTCAGGTATGTCCAGGCCAGCCGCGCCGCGATGCTGGCCGCCAACAGCAGCGGAGC
>NZ_JBYCLE010000466.1:0-1020 GCF_057473765.1 Mycobacterium sp. TH-M106
AACGCCTGGCAGTCGAGGCTGTTGCGCTGGCCCGGAAAGCCGGCGTCGACATCGAGCTGACGTTGGTGGGTAAAGGCAGCAAAAAGCCGCTTCGCAAGATTGCCCGACGCCTGTGCGTCGAGGACTTGGTGCGCATCGACGGACCCACCCGCGAGGTCGGACGCTACTGGTCGGCCGCCCACGTCGGCCTCATGTGCAGCCACTGCGAGGCGTTCGGCCGCGTCACCGTGGAGGCCATGAGAGCCGGGCTGCCGGTCTGCGGCACCGACACCGGCGGCACCCCCGAGATCATCAACCCAGGAGTCAACGGACTGCTCAGCCCAGCCGGCGACGCTCACGCACTCGCAGCCAACCTGATGACGCTCGAATCGGACGAGGATCTCAGGCGCAACCTCGCCTTCGGCGCGGTGCACACAGCACAAGGCTTCCAACGCGACCGCCACGACGACGAACTCACCACTGTCCTCGGCCTGCGTTGTTGACGTGAGCACCCCTGCTCGCGTGTGGATTGACGGGCCGGCGGGTCACAGGTACAGCGGCAGCGGCGGCGGCGGCAACGGTGGCAATGGCGGGGGCGGCAGCGGCGGGGGCGGCGGCGGCGGGGGCGGCGGCGGAGGCGGAAGGACGAACCACCACGCCGGCGCCGGCGACGGCGGCAACGGCGTGCCGGGCTCTCCCGCAACACCTGGGGCGCCGGGGCCGTTACCGGCCAAACCACCCGCGGCCCCATAACCGACTTGACCCGTCGCGCCACCAGTGCCGCCGGCGCCAGGCTTACCGCCGTCACCCCCGTTGCCGCCATTGCCGTTGGTACCGCCGGCGCTGGCGTAGCCGCCGGAGCCACCAGCCCCGCCGTTGCCACCGCTGAAGCCGTTGTGGCCGGAAGCACCGGCAGCGCCGTCCGCGCCTATACCGCCGTTGCCGCCATTACCTGCGATACCCCCGGAGCCCGCAGCACCTTGGTGAGCCAGGAGGTTGAAGAAGAGGGATTGTCCACTGGCCCCGCCAACGGAGTAACCG
>NZ_JBYCLE010000467.1:0-3438 GCF_057473765.1 Mycobacterium sp. TH-M106
GACACCAGCCCGACGACCGCCGATCATCCCCAATGAGCCAAACAGGTGGTCCATAGTTGGTGGCCAACCGGTGGTCCCATCCTCGTGGCAAATGACAAACACAGCCTCGGTCAGAAGTTCTTCGACCGGGGCGGCGACCACTGTCAACCGACCACACCCACCATGGTCGGGGCCTTTCAAACACACATACCGGCGTACCCGATTCTGCGGATTACTGTGCCGGGCTTGGGAATACAGTCGGTTGCCACAGCGCCCGCAGCGCAACATCCCCGACAACAGGTAGGTGCGGGCGGTGCGGGTCTTGGTCACCGAGCGTGCCGCCATACGGGCCAACACCCGATCCCGCTGCACTGGGGTGATGATCGCGGGCCACACCGCGGGGCCGATCACCTCGCCGCGATGCTCCCGCAGCCCGGCGATACGGCCCGAGGACAACACCTGGCGCACCGCGGTGGTCTGCCACGATGTCGCCACGCTCGGGACGATCTGCGACTCGTTGAGCCAGATCGTCAACGACCGCAGGGACTGGCCCGCCAGATACCGATCCACCATCTCGCGGACCACTGCGGCCTCGGAGTCGCGCACGGTGATCTTGTCGGCTTCATAGCCGAACGGGCGTGCTGAACCATGCGGCAACCCGGCCTGGGCGTTCTGCAACATCTTGCGGCGGATACGGGCCGACTTGCGGCCGGATTCCTTGGCGGCGAACGCGGCGAAAATGCGGGCCATGAACAGTCCGTCATCGTTGCCCAGGTCGATGTCGGCGGTTACCGTCGCCACATCGCGCACCCCGACCGATTCACATAGCGTGACGAACTCCTCCAACTCCACCGGCCGGCGGTGCAACCGGTCCAGGTTGTAGACGATCACCGCATCCCGATCACCGGATGCCAGATCAGCCAGCATCTGCGCGTACTGGCGGCGCGGCTTCCCCGAGAACGCCGACACATCGTTATCGACATACTCGGCCCCGACCGGCCAGCCCCGATCCTCAGCGAGCTTGCGGCAATCCTCCAACTGCCGCGCCACCCCCAACCCCGTGCCCTCCGCATCCGAGGAAATCCGGGCATAAATCGCCGCCGACCCCACCCCAACACGCTGACCAGCAGATTTCCTCACAGGCATGAGGGTAGTTTAACAACTTATGACCTTCGACGGGTGGGTCGGCCCGCCGTGAGCGTAGGCGATCGCATGGTCGATGTCGCAGAATTCGGCCGGCCGGTCGCACTCCGGGAAGCGGCAGGTCATGTCGCGGCAGCGGACGAACTCGTCCAGCGCCCTCGACGGCCGGTAGCCGGGCTCGGGTGCGCTGTCAGGGCCGGGCAGTCGCAGCGGCCGGATCGTGGCGCCGGTAGCGATCAGCTCGGCCAGCACTGCCGCCGGAATCAGGGGTCCGCCCAGGATCAGCGCCGGCGGGGTTTGCACCGTCGGCGGGTCGGGTTCGGGCTCGAGCGTCAGCGCCTCGTGCAGGGTCATATCCGCGGTGATCGGCCGCGACGGAGGCTCCTCGCCGTTGTGGTGCGGGTCAACCGGAACATCAAGGCTTTTCACATCAGCCACGACATGGATCACCGCCCCACTGGGTGCATCGGTGGCAGCGGCGGCGGGGCAGGCGCTGGTGCCGCAACGGCAGACCAGCCGGTCACCACCGGCGGCCAGCACACCCAGCGCGTCGGCGCGGCGTTGAGCGACGGTGCGTGGGTCGTCGTCGCAGACGGCGTGGGCCATCGCCATCAGCCGCCGGTCCAGCAGTTCGGCGTCGGCGGCATAAAGCCGGCCCCACAGCGGGGTGGTGCCGTTGGCGATGTTTTCCCTATCGATGACCACATCGCGGCTGCGGGCATAGCCACGGATGTGGCGCAGTGCGCCGGGATCGTAGCAGTCGATGACGGCGTCGATGGCCGCGGCGGTCTTTGCCGCCGACAGCGGTCCATAACGCAGCGCATCTTCGGCTAGGGCTTTATCGGCCAGCGCCAGCGCTTCAGGGTCTTTGATCAACGTGGTGCGCCAAGCGATGGTGGCCACCAGCGCTGCGCTAAGAAGCCCCTCGGCGAACAGCTGCGAGACCTGCGGCAACCGATCCCGCAGTGTGGCGGCCAGATACATCTGCCCGGAGGCTTTGCCGTGACTGACACCCAGGGCCGAGGACACCTCGGCGGCTGTCGCGTCCCAGTCGTCACAGCACCAGTGGGCAGACTCCGGCCCGTCGGTGCGGCGAGCCACCAGCTCGGCGACCGCAGCCAGCCGGCGTGCCGCAGCGGCGGCTTCGACCTGCGCCCAGCCGGTGATCGCGGCGATCACCGTGCTGTCGTCAGCACCACCCAGCTCCCCGAGATCCGGCGGCATCCTCTCGAACATAGATTCGACACTAGCGGCCGGCGCCGACAAACCACCCCACAGTCACACCCAGACCAACCCATCTGTGGATAGACACCCAGCTGTGGACAACCCCGGGCAACCCCGGACAACCCCGGACAACCCCGGGCAACACCGGAGGCGGCCGACTGGCGCGGCGAAAAGGCTAGCGCCATGATCTCCGCAAGGGCGGAATGCCTCAGACAACCCGCAGCGTCAGCGGCGGGCCCGGGTCCGGCGACAGCGGCACGTTGTCGCGTTGCAACAGCCAGCCCGCGATGTTGTGGAACAGCGGAGCCGCCGAGGAACCCGGCGACCCGTCAGCGGCCCGCTGCGGATTGTCCATCATCAATGCGACGACGTAGCGCGGATTGTCCGCGGGTGCGATCCCGGCGAAGGTGATCCAGTACACGTCATCGAAGTAGCACCCGCAACCGGCGTTGATCTGCTGCGCGGTCCCGGTCTTTCCGGCGATCTGGTAGCCGTCGACAGCGGCTTTGGGCGCGGTGCCCTGCTGGTAGCCCATCGGGTCGTGCTGCACCACGGCGCGCAGCATGTTGCGCACGGTCTGGGCCGTCTGTGCGGAGACCACCGGAACTCCTTGCGGGCGCGGCTCCTCGGTGCGGCTGCCGTCGGGAGCGATGGTCGCTTTGACAATTCGCGGCGGCATCCGGACGCCGTCGTTGGCGATGGCCTGATACATCCCCGCCAGCTGCAGCAGCGTCATCGAAAGCCCTTGCCCGATAGGCAGGTTGGCGAATGTGCTGCCGGACCACTGCGCAATCGGCGGAACCACCCCGGCGCTCTCGCCGGGCAGCCCGACGCCGGTGCGGCTGCCCAGGCCGAACCTTTCCAGCATGTCGAAATAGCGCTCCGGACCGACGCGCTGCGCCAGCATCAGGGTGCCCACGTTGGACGACTTACCGAATACCCCGGTGGTGGTGTAGGACTCGGTGCCGTGCTCCCACGCGTCATGAATGGTCGCATCGCCCATGGCGATCGAGCCGGGCACCGACAGCACCTCGTCGGGGTTGCTCAGCCCGTACTCGATGGTGGCGGCGGCCGTTACCACCTTGTTCGCCG
>NZ_JBYCLE010000468.1:0-1951 GCF_057473765.1 Mycobacterium sp. TH-M106
CGTCGCCGCCGAAGTCGTAGCGCCACACGTGATCGAGGATTTTCGGTTTGCTGAGCACCGTGCCGGCGTTGATCACGAAGTAGCGCAGCAGGGTGAACTCGGTGGGCGACAACGACACCGGCTCACCGGCCTTCCACACCTCGTGGGTGTCCTCGTCGAGTTCGATGTCGGCGAAGACCAACCGTGCGTTGTGCTCCTCCCGGACGCCTTTGCCGGCGCGGCGCAGGATGACCCGCAGCCTGGCAACCACCTCTTCCAGACTGAACGGTTTGGTCACATAGTCGTCGCCGCCGAGGGTCAGTCCGGTGATCTTGTCCTGCAACGAGCCCCGCGCGGTCAGAAACAGCGCGGGTGCGTCGACCCCGTCGGCGCGCAGCCGGCGCAGCACTCCGAAGCCGTCCATTCCCGGCATCATCACGTCCAGGATCACCGCGTCCGGCCGAACCTCACGCGCGCGATCCAGCGCCGCGGGCCCGGTTGCCGCGGTGTGGACCTCGAAGCCCTGGAATTTGAGGCTGACCGACAGAAGCTCGACGATGTTCGGCTCGTCGTCGATGACGAGGATACAAGCCTCCGGGGTGGTATCAGGCCCGGCTGGTGCTGCCATAACGTCCATTCCCCCTCATTCGATTGAACAGCACCTGGAAGGTGGCTGTGTATATACTGTCAATCTATGCCTGCGCGGCGGTCGATACCACCAGTGCGGTCGCCAGGTCACCCATAGACTGGCGGCATGGGTCTGGCCAAGCAGCTGGTCGCGGTGGCTGCTGTGGCAAAAGCACCCGCCCGGATCGGCCTCGCGGCCGCCGACGCCGCACTCGACGTTGCCGCAACCGCCCTCGGGTTGGCGAAGCGAACCGTGGGCCAGGTCGGCGGGGCGCCACCCCGCAATCCCATGGCGCAGGTGCTGGGCCTGGACGAGACGATCGCCCGCGCAAATCAGCTGGCCAAGCTGCTCGACGACGACGCGCCGCTGGGGCGCGCGCTGGCAACCGACGGCCCGGTCGACCGGCTGCTGCGCCCGGGCGGCCTGGTCGACCAGCTGACCGGGCCCGGCGGAGTGCTCGACCGGCTGACCGCCGAAGGCGGCGGGTTGCAGCGGGCACTTCAGCCCGGCGGACTGGTCGATCAGCTGGTTGCCGAGGATGGGTTGATCGAGCGGGTGCTCGCCGAGGACGGGCTGGCCGAGCGGCTGCTCGCCGAGGGCGGGCTGATCGACCGGCTGACGGCCCGGAATGGGCCGCTGGAGCAGCTCGCCAACGTCGCGGACACCCTGAGCCGATTGGTACCGGGGATGGAGGCGCTGGAGCCGGCCATCGAGACCCTGCAGGACGCGGTGGTGGCGCTGACGTTGGTGGTCAACCCCCTGAGCAACATCGCCGAGCGCATCCCGCTGTTGCCGCGCCGCACCCGCCGGCCGGTGCGGTCCCAACGGGTTGTCGACCCGGAATGAGGCCTCACCACGTCCGCCCAGCGTGAAGGTAGCTTCACGACGCTATCCCTCAGTTCCGACAGGAATGGAGCCGCGTGAGAGACTCGAACTCTCGCCATTCGCCTTACAAGGGCGACGCTCTACCAACTGAGCTAACGCGGCCGGGGTCGGCTCGATGAGGCATGGCGATTGTACGACGGGGTGATGCCGTCCGAGCTGCCCACACCCGCCGATTCGCGCCGGCGGCGCTGGAGACCACCGGTCGTGGTTGTCCTCCGCGGGCTTTCGCCCGTGCCGACGGTTATCGGGTGAGGATCGGGACGAGCCCGGTGGCGAAGACCAGGTAGAGAAGTGCCGCCGCGGCCAGCCGCGTGGGGGTGAGTTTGTGTGTGCGCAGCGCGCCCAGCAGGTAACCGATCGCGATCATGGTTACCACGCCAGACCACAGCAGGGCGTGGTCGAAGCGCCAGTCGGTGAACAGCAGACCCAGGCCGCTGGGCACGGTTGCCTGGATCATCA
>NZ_JBYCLE010000469.1:0-1160 GCF_057473765.1 Mycobacterium sp. TH-M106
GATTCACCGCCGAACCCCGCACCACCGCCAGCACCGGATGACCCAACCGCCGCGCATCCGAGAGCCGCTCCACCACCACCATCCCGCCGCCCTCCGAGAAGCCGGTGCCGTCGGCGGCGTTGGCGTAGGCCTTGCAGCGACCGTCGACCGACAAGCCGCGCCAGCGGCTGAATTCGACGAAGATATCGGGGGTGGCGTTGACGGTGACCCCGCCGGTCAGGGCCAGGTCGCACTCCCCCGAGCGCAGCGACTGCACCGCCATGTGCAACGCCACCAACGACGACGAACACGCCGTGTCCACCGACACCGCCGGCCCCTCCAGCCCCAGCACATACGACACCCGCCCCGAAGCCACACTGGACAGTTGGCCGGTCAGCCGGAAGCCCTCCACCGGTTCGGCGGCGAACATGCCGTAGCCCTGTGTCATCACCCCGGCGAACACGCCGGTGGCGCTGCCGCGCAGCCCGCCCGGGTCAATCCCGGCCCGCTCCAACGCCTCCCACGACAACTCGAGAAACCGGCGTTGCTGGGGGTCCATGGCCAGCGCCTCGCTCGGGCCGATCCCGAAGAACCCCGGATCGAAGTTACCCACGTTCTCGACGAAACCGCCGGTGCGGGTGTAGCAGGCGCCCGGGACGTCGGGATCGGGATTGTACAGTCCGGCCAGATCCCAGCCACGGTCGCTGGGGAACTCCGTGAGCACGTCTCGACCCTCGACCAGCATGTCCCAGAGGCCGTCGGGGGAATTCACGCCGCCCGGGTACCGGCACGCCATCCCGACGATCGCGATCGGGTCGTCGCCGGTGGCACGCACCGCCGGTGCGTGGGTGATTTCCCATGGGGCACCGGCGAGTTCGGCACACATGTACCTGGCCAGTCCGTTGGGCGTCGGGTAGTCGAAGATCAGCGTCGGCGACAGCGCCAGGCCGGTCGCGGTTTTGAGCCGGTTGCGCATCTCCACCGCAGTCAGCGAGTCGAACCCCAGCTCCTGGAACGCTTGGTCGGGATCGATGGCCTCGGGGTTGTCGTTGCCCAGCACGGTGGCGATGCTCGACCGCACCAAGTCCAACAGCACCGCGTGCTGCTCGTCCTCGGGCAGGCCTTCCAGGCGTTGCAGCAGAGCTGATTTCGACTTCGCGGCGGCCAGGGAGTCGTCGACC
>NZ_JBYCLE010000470.1:0-12939 GCF_057473765.1 Mycobacterium sp. TH-M106
GTCCGCGCAGTCGGCCACGGCGGAGAACTGCGGACGGCCCACACCGGTCATCATCCGGGTGGTGCACATGGCGCCGGGGCCGACGCCGACCTTCACGATGTCGGCTCCAGCGTCGATGAGATCCCGGGTGCCGTCGGCGGACACCACGTTGCCGGCTGCCAACGGCACACCCAGATCCAGCGCTGCAACCGCTTTGATCGCGTCCAGCGCCTTGACCTGATGGCCGTGTGCGGTGTCGATGACCAATAGGTCCACCCCGGCCTCCACCAATGCCGCCGCCTTGGCCGCCACCGCGCCGTTGATGCCGACGGCAGCGGCGACGCGCAGCCGGCCGGCCCCGTCGGTGGCCGGGGTATAGATTCCGGCCCGGATCGCCCCGGTGCGGGTCAGCACCCCGGCCAGCGTGCCGTCGGTGTTGGTCAGCACCGCGACATCGATCGGGGCGTGCTCCAACAGGTCGAAGACCGTGCGCGGATCGGTGTCCGCCGGGGCGTTGACAAAATCGGGTGTCGCGACGTCGCGGACCCGGGTGAACCGGTCGACACCTGCGCAGCGCGGCGCCGTCACCAGGCCGACCGGGCGGCCCTGAGACACCACCACCGCCGCGCCGTGGGCGCGTTTGTGGATCAACGCGGCCGCGTCCGACACCGAATCGTCGGGCGAGAGCACCACCGGGGTGTCGATGACCAGATCGCGGCTCTTGACGAAGTCCACGGTCTGTTGCACGGCGGAGGTCGGCAGATCCTGCGGCAACACGACGACGCCGCCGCGCCGGGCCACCGTCTCGGCCATTCGGCGCCCGGCCACCGCGGTCATGTTGGCCACCACCACCGGGATGGTGGTGCCGGAGCCGTCGCGGGTCGACAGGTCCACGTCGAACCGCGAATCGACGTCCGAACGGTTGGGGACGATGAAGACATCGTCGTAGGTCAGATCGTATGCGGGGGCCTGCCCGTTCAAGAACCTCATTGCCTAACGCATTATCCCTGAATCATCCCAGCATCAATGGTCCGGCTCGTCTTCAGGTCGTCCCGGTCTGCATGCCACCGGACGGAATCGCCACCTCGCTGTGGTTGCCGCTCCACAGGGTGTGGAACTTTCCGGGCGCATCGACCCGCCGGTAGCTGTGCGCACCGAAGTAGTCGCGCTGGGCTTGGGTGAGCGCGGCGGGGAGCCGCGCGGCCCGCAGGCCGTCGTAGTACGACAGCGCCGAGGAGAAGCCCGGAACCGGTATTCCCAGCTGGATGGCTGCGCACACCACCCGGCGCCAGCTGTCGATCGCCGATTCGACGGCGCCGCGGAAATACGGTGCGGTGAGCAGGCTGGCCAGGTCAGGTTCGGCGTCGAAGGCCTCCTTGATGCGGTTGAGGAACGTGGCCCGGATGATGCAGCCGCCGCGCCAGATGGTGGCCAGGTCGCCGGGGTTGATGTTCCAGTTGTGTTCGGCGCTGCCGGCCTGGATCTGGTTGAAGCCCTGGGCGTAGGCGACAATCTTGGAGGCGTACAGCGCCCGGCGGACGTCTTCGATGAAGGTCTGCGGGTCGGCGGGGCGTTCGCCCAGCCGACCGGAGGCGAAGCCGGCGGTCGCCTTGCGCTGGGCCACCGAACCCGACAGCGCTCGGGCGAACACCGCTTCGGCGATGCCGGTCACCGGGACACCGAGGTCGAGGGCGGATTTGACGGTCCAGCGGCCGGTGCCCTTCTGCTCGGCCTCGTCGACGATCACGTCGACCAACGGTCGGCCGGTCTTGGCGTCCACCTGGCGCAGCACCTCGGCGGTGATCTCCACCAGATAGCTATCCAACTCCCCGCTGTTCCAGTCGGTGAAAACGTCGGCGATCTGCGGCGCGGAGAAGCCGAGCCCGTCGCGGAGCAGCTGGTAGGCCTCGCCGATCAGTTGCATGTCGGAATACTCGATGCCGTTGTGCACCATCTTGACGAAGTGGCCCGATCCGTCGGGGCCGATGTGCGTGCAGCACGGCACCCCGTCGACGTGTGCTGAGATCTGCTCCAGCAGCGGGCCCAGCGACTCATACGACTCCGCGGGGCCGCCGGGCATGATCGACGGCCCGTTCAGTGCACCTTCTTCACCGCCGGAGATGCCCGCGCCGACGAAGTGCAGGCGCCGCTCGGCCAAGGCTTTCTCGCGCCGGATGGTGTCGGTGTAGAGCGCGTTGCCGCCGTCGATGATGATGTCGCCGGGTTGCATGGCGTCGGCAAGTTCGTCGATGACGGCGTCGGTGGCGGCACCGGCTTTGACCATGATCAGCACCCGGCGCGGTTTCTCCAGCGCGGCGAGGAATTCCGGAACCGACTCGCTGCGCACGAAACTGCCCTCAGCGCCGTGCTCGGCCAACAGCGCGTCCGTCTTGGCGATCGAACGGTTGTGCAGTGCCACGATGTAGCCGTGCCGGGCGAAGTTGCGGGCGATGTTGGAACCCATCACGGCCAAGCCGGTCACCCCGATCTGGGCGCTCGCTTCGGTGACGCTCATGTCTGAACCTTCCTCTGCCCTTCTCGGCTTCTCCAACATGCCAGATCGAAGGTCGACGCTCGGGTGATACGTGACGGCAACGGATTTCGCCGCGGTTAGCCGGCGATCAGCCGGTGCAACTCGATCAGCCACGGTACCGCCAGTGCGACGGTGGGCACCACCAGCACCGCCGCCGCGGCGAGGTAGACGGTCACCGCCAGTGCTCGGCTGTTGCCCGGTCCCGACAGTCGGCGCACCCGCAGTAACGTGCTGGGGCCGCCCACCGCCATAGCGCCCGTCGGTGCGGACGCGGACGCGCAGGCCACCAGCGCACGCGCCAGCGGCGCGGGCCCGGTGGTTCGGATCGCCGCGTCGTCGGCGAGCAACTCGACCAGCAGTTGCACCGTACCCAGTGTGCTGGCGCTGCGGGTGATCCGCGGAAAGGCGGTGTGCAGGGCGGTGAACGTTTCCAGCACCAGGTCATGGCGCGCACGCAGATGCGCGCGTTCATGGCTCAACACGGCGGCGAGCTCCGTGTCGGTCAACGAGGCCAGCATTCCCGCGCTGAGCACGACTCGGCTGCGGACTCCGGGCAGGCAGTAGGCCATCGGCTGCGCGACCTGGAGGATCCGAAGTTCGTCGGTCCGGCTGCGGATGTGATTCGGCAGCGGGTCCTCGCTGGTCCCGAGCAGGTCGACCAGCATGCGGTGATGCGCACGTCGCCGCCGGGTGCCGACCGCGACCCGAAGCACCGCCACCAATAGCCGAATCCCCACCAGCAGCGTCAACGCGAAGACCGCCACCGACACGATCCACAGCGGCCAGCCCAGCCGATCGATGCCGTCACGGACCGTCCGTGTCGGGCGGCCGTCCGGCCCAGGCATGAACAGCCCGCTCGCGATGGCGATTCCCGCACCGAACGCCGAGATCACCGCGGCGAGTGTGACGGCCTGACACAGCACCACACCGGCCCGGGGTGCGCGCAGCAACCAGCTCGCATGCGCCAGCCAGGACCGTACCGGGCCGGCGAGCAGCATCGCGACGGTGATGGAGGCCAGCGCGAACACGCTGCCAGTCTCCCTCAGGGCGTGGCCTGACCGCCATCGGGTGGAGAACCGCGGTGTTTGGCTTCCAATTCGTCCAGTGCGTGCCGCAACGCCTCGGCCTCGTCGGCATCGACGCGTTCGACGAAATGCACTAGCGCGGCCTGTCGACCGCCGGGGTCTGCGGCCTGGTCCAGCGCGTCCACCATTAAACCGGCAACCAGATCACCGCGATCATGCGCCGGCGTGTAGCGGTGCGCGCGGTCATCTCGGATCTGGATGAGCAGGTTCTTCTTGGCCAGGCGCTGCAGCACGGTCATCACGGTGGTGTAAGCCAAGCCTCGGTGCGCCGACAATGCTTCGTGGACCTGGCGCACCGTTTGGGGCTCAGGCTGCGACCACAGGTGGTTCATCACCGCCCGTTCCAAATCCCCTAGGTGCGCCGGCCTTGGCATGCCCCGACTCCCCTCCTGGACGACGTGACAAGCCTACACCGGCTTACTACCGGTTGTCGTACCGGGTTCACGGGCACCGCTGAGCTCAACGTCGAATTCTCAGGATGTCCCGACAGGGCTTGGGCTGCTTACCTGATTGGGGCCGTTCGCACCGGTCACGGACGGATACCCGGCAACTGGGGGAGGCCCGGCAGCGCGGGGTTACCCGGCAACTGGGGGGCGCCCGGTGCCTGAGCGGAGCTTGCCGACGGTCTCAGCGGCTGGCCGGCGAGCGCGCGCGCGTTGCGCAGCGCCACCGCCATGATCGTCTGGGTGGGGTTAGAGCCGCTGGAGGTGACGAACACGCTGCCGTCGGCGCAGTAGACGTTGTCCATGTGGTGCATGCGTCCATACGCATCGACGACGCTGGTCTTGGGATCCACACCCATCTGCATCCCGCCCATAGTGTGAAAACCGCTGGGCACCGGCGGGCCGGACAGCGAAGTGACGAGGCGCAGGGGTAAGGCCGCGAACAGCTGTGCGCCGGACGCCCCCATCATCGCGGTGAGCGCCGGGATGAAGAAGTCTTCGGAGGCTTTTTCGAATTTTCCGATGTCGTAGGTGATTCGCGGCACCGGCTGGCCGTTGATGTTTTTGACCGTCGGATCCAACGTGACGGTGTTGGTCAGATACGGCATGTCGGTGGCGAAAACATCCGTGCCGGCGAGTCGGTCGCGCAGCAGCGACGCGCGCATCAGCTCCTTGAACGGATGACCGAACAGCTGCACCCCCGGCAGAATCCCCAGAATCATCTGGTAGAACTTGCCTTCGGTGATCGGAAGCTGGCTGCCGCCGAGCTCGGAGAGCCCGGCGCGAATGTAGGGCAGCCCGGCCAGCCGGGCAAAGGCCCGGGCGCCGGGGAAGTCGGGATCGTTGTAATCGAACATGACCTGCGTCGTGGAGCGGCCGCGGTTGGGATGCACCCGCTGGTCGAGGAAGATGGCGAATGCGTCGTAGAAATTTTGAAACATCATCCGTAGACCGATGCGCCCGTAGGGGTCGGGCAGCTCGGACAGCAGTGCCAGCCACGGCGTCAAGATCGCCGAGCAGGCCAGCACGACGACGTCGGCGCTCTCACCGCCGGGCTTGCCCTGCGGGTCGACGAAGGTGACGCCGGTGGCCCGCCGGCCGGTGAAGTTGACCTTGAGAACCTGGGTGAGCGGGCGCAAGTCTGTCCGCCCGGTCTGCAACGCTCGCCGCAATGGGATAAGCGTCGTGGGCTTGGCCGAGATCGGGCACCCGTAGCCGGCGCAGAACCCGCAGTTGTTACACGCCGGGGAGCCGTTGTATTCCACCGAGTTGATCGCCATCGGGAAGTAAAAGGGATGCAGCCCGAGCCGTTTGGCCCCCGAGGCGAGCAGCATCGCGGAGCGCTGCTGCGGGCCCGGCGGCATCGGGAAGGGCGTCTGTTGCGGCTGGTGTTTCTGGACGTGAGCGGGTATCGACCCGAGGTCACCCTGCACGCCAAGCATCGTCTGCAGCTCGTCGTAGTAGGGCACCATGTCGCTGTACTCGAACGGCCAGTCGGCCATGTCGGCGCCAGGCACCGGGCCCAAAAGCGACAGTCCCTTGAAGTCGATGTCCCACAGCCGGGTGAACTTGGAGTCCGAGTGCGGGAATGTGCCGCCGACCATGTTGGAAAGGTCGTTGACCGCCCCGACGTAGGTCTTCGCCGCGTTTTGGCTGGCGTTTTGCCGAAAAGTGCGCGGGAAAGCGATGGGGTCGGGCTGCTCGAAGTAGCGGTGCTTCTTGAGCTCGTCGTTGGAGAACACCGTCGGGAACGGCCCATGGCCAGCGAGGTCGGAGTAGTAGTTCGGCCCCATCTCGAACATCACCACGTCCCAGCCGGCCTCGGCGAGCACCATGGCCGTCACCGATCCGCCGGCGCCCGAGCCGACGATGACCGCCTTAGGCATTGACGCGGCCCTTTCCACCGCCGAGCACATTGCTCGGTGACACTGTCCCGTGTGAGCCCGACCCGCTGACCGCCTCGTCGGGCATGCATGAATTATGTGGTGAGAGCCATGGTTTCCTTGCGATTGACTTGCGTCACGGCGTGTCGGCCGTGACGATGCTGCGTCGAATCCTTATGCGGGGTGTCGCGCCCAGGTGGGGCCGCGTGTGGCGCCGTGGTGTAGACACAAGGGCGTGTCGTCTTCGCCGGTCCCGCTGCCGCATTTCACCTCGCCCTTCGATGAGGAGGTCGGCTTGGTGTTCACCGAATTGGGCCCCGACGGCGCCCGCGCTCAACTGGAGGTGGAGCCCAAGCTGTTGCAGGCGACGGGCATCGTGCACGGCGGCGTGTACTGCTCGATCATCGAGAGCATGGCCAGCGTGTCGGCCTATGTGTGGCTGAACCAGAGCGGCCGCAGCGGCGGTCAGGTTGTGGGCGTCAACAACAACACCGACTTTCTGCGCGCTATCTCCTCGGGCACCGTGCATGCTGTGTCCGCCCCGGTTCACCGTGGCCGCCGTCAACAGTTATGGCTGGTCACCATCACCGACGGCACGAATCGGACGATCGCCCGCGGTCAGGTGCGGCTGCAGAACCTCGAGCCGGCTGACTGAGGAGGTCGGTGCGGACTGCGTTACCGGATCTAACGGCCGGTAACGCTCCCGTTGGGCCCAGTGGCCAGACGAGCCGGCAGGATGCCCGGTACGACGGCGGCCAGCAGCAGGCCAGGCCTGCCGAGCATCGCGCGCCGGGATACCCGCGCTGACAAATCCAATCCGCGGACAGCGGTGTTGCTGGTCATAGGCCGAGTATGACGGGGCTGTCGGGGATCACCGGGGATTTCCCGGGTTGCGGCGTGTCGCGAGCGGAGCCGCTGGTTTTGCTGGTTTAGCCAGCTTTAGCCAGCTTTAGCCAGGTTGGCCGGGCTGGCCGTTCTGGCCGGCGACACCGCCGGTGCCGGTGTCGCCGGCCACGCCCCCGATGCCGCCGGCTCCGCCATGGCCGGGGGCGCCGGCGTCACTGGGTGCGCCGCCCGCACCGCCGTTGCCGCCGGCCCCGCCGTCGCCGTTGGTGCCCACGTCACCGAACCCCAGGGCAGGGCCGGCGTTGCCGCCGGTGCCTCCGCTGCCGCCGACGCCCCCGTCGCCGCCGTTTCCGCCGTCACTGCCGGCACCGCCGACACCCCCCGTTCCGCCGACGCCGCCGATCCCGCCGTCACCGCCGTCGCCCAGCAGCAGGCTGCTGCTACCGCCTCTACCCCCGATGCCGCCGATACCGCCGGCCCCGCCTTCGGTGCCGTCGTTCTCCGGCAAGCCCGAATCACCGGGGGTGCCGGCGGTGCCGGTCCCGCCGGCGCCGCCGGCACCCCCGGCGCCGCCGTTGCCGAACAGCCAGCCGACGGCGAAACCGCCGGCTCCGCCATTGCCGCCACTGTCACCGGCACCACCGGCGGCGCCGGCGCCGCCGATACCGCCGTTGCCCATGAGGAATCCGCCGGCCCCGCCGTCGCCGCCGTTGCCGCCGTCGGCTCCGGCACCGCCGTCGCCGCCGTTGCCGGTCAGCCCGGCGGCTCCGCCGAGACCGCCCTGCCCGCTGGCGGCGGTGCCGCCGGCCCCGCCGTCGCCGAACAACAACCCGCCGGGGTGACCGGCGGCTTGCAGAACTGTTCCGCCATCCATGCCGGGGGCGCCGTTGCCGATCAATATCCGCCCGATGAGGTCTTGGCTGATCGGGTTGAGCAGCGTGTTGTCGACAAACTCGCCAACAGGGCTGGTGATCCAGGCCTGACTGAGGAAGTAAACCGGCTGGTAGATCACCGTGTCGAACAAGCTGGCCAGCAGACCGCCCAGGGGCAGAGCGCTGGCCGAGGCTAACGGATCAGCGAGACCCAGGCTATCCGGGTCAAAGCCGGCCAGGCCGGCGGCGGAAGCGGGGTCTGCCAGCGCACCGCTGAGGTCGGTGAAGTCTGCCGCTGGGAATGGCTCGATGACGGGGTCGACGAGCAGGTCGAGGATGTCAGCTTGTGCCGACGGCGAAGTCGCCAGTGGTGCTATGCCCGCGGCGAAAAACACTGTGGCAATGGTCGGTAGATCGGCCACGCGATGACGGCGGACCGCGGCGTCCGCCCGCCGAGTGCGCTTCCTCCCCAAATTTAAGCCCGCTAGTTCAGCCATCGTCTCGCCTTTCATCCCCTTTCATCCCGTTTCATCCGGGGCCCACACCGCGACAGTAACCTTCCGCAAACCGTTTGTACCGGTCACGGACGGATGCCCGGCAACTGGGGAACACCGGGTGTCTGAGCGGTGCTGGCCGGTGATCTCTGCGGCTGGCCGGCGAGCGCACGCGCGTTGCGCAGCGCCACCGCCATGATGGTTTGGGTGGGGGGGCTGCCGCTGGAAGTGACGAACACGCTGCCGTCGGCGCAGTAGACGTTGTCCATGTGGTGCATGCGCCCATATGCATCGAGAACGCTGGTCTTGGGGTCGACACCCATCTGCATTCCGCCCATGGTGTGCTTGCCGCTGGGCACCGGCGGGCCGGACAGCGAATTGACGAGACGTTGGGGTAAGGCCGCGAACAGCTGTGCGCCGGATGCCCCCATCATCGCGGTGATTGCCGGGATGAAGAAGTCTTCGGAGGCTTTTTCGAATTTTCCGATGTCGTAGGTGATTCGCGGCACCGGCTGGCCGTTGAGGTTTTTGACCGTCGGATCCAAAGTGACGGTGTTGGTCAGATACGGCATGTCGGTGGAGAAACAATCCAAGCCGGCGAGCCGGTCGCGCAGCAGCGAGGCGCGCATCAGCTCCTTGAACGGATGACCGAACAGCTGCACGCCCGGCAGAATCCCCAGGATCTGCTGATAGAACTGGCCTTCGGTGATCGGGTTCTGGCTGCCGCCGAGCTCGCACAGCCCGGCGCGGATGTAGGGCAGTCCGGCCAGTCGGGCAAAGGCCCGGGCGCCGGGGAAGTCGGGATCGTTGAAGTCCTGCATGCACTGCGTGAGCGCGCGGCCTTTGTAGGCGTGTACCCGCTGGTCGAGGAAGACCGCGAAGCCTTCGTAAAAGTTTTGAAACATCATCCGTTTGCCGATACGCCCGTAGGGGTCGGGCAGCTCGGACAGCAGCGCCAGCCACGGCGTCAAGACCGCGGAGCAGCTCAGCACGACGACGTCGGCGCTCTCACCGCCGGGCTTGCCCTGCGGGTCGACGAAAGTGACGCCGGTGGCCCGCCGGCCGGTGAAGTTGACCTTGAGAACCTGGGTGAGCGGGCGCAAGTCTGTACGACCGGTCTGCAACGCTCGCCGCAATGGGATAAGCGTCGTGGGCTTGGCCGAGATCGGGCACCCGTACCCGGAGCAGAACCCGCAGTTGTTACACGCCGGGGTGCCGTTGTATTCCACCGAGTTGATCACCATCGGGTAGTAATAGGGATGCAACCCCAGACGTTTGGCCCCTGCGGCAAGCAGCATCGACGACCGCTGCTGCGGCCCCGGCGGCATCGGAAACGGCGTCTCCTGTGGCGCGTGCCGGAGCACCAGAGCCGGCGTCGACCCGAGATCACCCTGGGTGCCGATCAGTTTCTCGACCTCGTCGTAGTAGGGCCGCATCTCGTTGTAGTCGAACGGCCAGTCGGCCATGTCTGCGCCAGGCACCGGGCCCAGGATCGACAGCCCCTTGAAGTCGATGTCCCACAGCCGGCAGAACTTGCAGTCCGAGTGCGGGTAGGTGCCACCGACCTGATACGCAAGGTCATCGACCGCGCCGACGTAGGTCTTCGCCGCGTTTTGGCTGGAATTTTGGCGAAAGGTACGCGGGTATGCGATGGGGTCGGGCATCTCGAAGTAGCGAAAGGTTTTGAGTTCGTCGTTGGAGAACACCGTCGAGAAGGGCCCTTGCCCGGCGAGGTCGGAGTAGTAGCTCGGTCCCTGCTCGAGGACCACCACGTCCCAGCCGGCCTCGGCGAGCACCATGGCCGTCACCGATCCGCCGGCGCCAGAGCCGACCACGACCGCCTTAGGCATTGATGCCGGCCTTGCCGCCCAGCGCGGAGATGACCTGCGTCCAACCTCCGTTGAGCAGCTTGGCGATGATCCCGTTCGGGGGGATCCCGCACGGGTCGAACTCGGCCGCTTCGACCTCGGCGTTGGTGTAGCCGCGCGGCTGGACGTCCCCCGGCCAATAGATGTCTTGCCAACCGACCAGGCCCGCGTTGCCGCCGTACTCCGGGACGGAATACATCCCCTCGATGGTGTGGCCGAACAGCAACTTGGTGAACGGCACCGCCTGACCCTGCATCAGGATGCTGTCCTGGCGCGCCTTGGACACCGTCGTGAAGTCGCCGCCGGCCAGTTTGTCGAGCAGCGCGATGCCGTTGGTGTACTGCTCTTGATAGTTCGCGATCCGCTGGCGCCATCCGTAGGTCTGGGCGCGGTCGAGTGGGACGAAGTCGGCCATGAAGTCCTGGGTGCCGCCGGCCCGGTTGCTCCACGGCCCGCCCGCGTGCACCTTCGCTGGCGTGAACGAGAAGGCTGACAACATGTAGTCCAGGAAGCGGACCACGTTGGCTTCGTGCGCGCCCGGGGAACCGCGCTCCAACAGGTCGTCTTCCGGCCCGGGGATCAGGCGGCGGGTGGCGGCGTCGAGCACCGCGGCCTGGTGCGGCGACAGGAAGAGGTACGGCGCGTCGGCGGAAGCGTTCGGAACAACGCCGCGTACGGC
This sequence comes from Mycobacterium sp. TH-M106, assembly GCF_057473765.1. Lineage (NCBI taxonomy): Bacteria > Bacillati > Actinomycetota > Actinomycetes > Mycobacteriales > Mycobacteriaceae > Mycobacterium > Mycobacterium sp. TH-M106. Next base: position 10,683 of record NZ_JBYCLE010000470.1, read on the forward strand.
TGCAGTCAATGGCAGCAGGCTCAGCCCGCCGAGCACTGCGCGCCGCGACACCGCCCCCAGCGAGTCTGATCTGCTGGCCGTCTCGTCGGGCACGCACAAATTATGTGACAGCGGTCAGCGATCTCTTGGGATTGTCTGCGCCGCGGCGTGTCGCGACAGCCGCCGCTAACTGGACGCCCTGTTCGCCCCAGCCGTCGTGCCGTGAGCCTCGGCGGCCAGCACCGCGAGTTGTTCGAGCCGGGTCCGGCCGAACGCCTGCCGCTCGGTGATGGCCAGCTGGCTACGGCGCGTGCTCAGGAACGTGACGGTCCACGACAGCAGCGTGCTGACCTTGTTGTGGAAGCCGACCAGGTAGACCAGGTGCAGCAATAGCCATGCCAACCAGGCGATGAAGCCGCTGAACTCTAGCCGGCCGAACTTGGCCACCGCCGAGAATCGCGACACGGTGGCCATGGAGCCCTTGTCGAAATACTGAAACGGCGCACGGCCGGTCGGATCGGCGCCGTCGAGTTCGGCTTTGATGGTGCTGGCGACGTGCTTGGCGCCCTGGATGGCGCCCTGCGCCATGCCCGGCACACCCTCGACGGCCGCCATGTCACCGACCACGAAGACGTTCGGGTAGCCCGGCACGGACAGGTCGGGCAGCACCTTCACCCGACCGGACCGGTCTAACTCGACCGAAGACTGCTCGGCGAGATCGCGACCCAGCGGGCTTGCCGAGACACCCGCCGACCACACCTTGCACTGCGATTCGATACGCCGGATGCTGCCGTCGGAGTGCTTGACCGTGATGCCGTTGCGGTCGACATCGGTGACCATCGCCCCGAGTTGGATCTCGACGCCCATCTTCTGCAACCGCCCGGCGGCTCTGCGGCCCAGCTTGTCACCCATCGACGGCAGCACGGCAGGAGCGGCGTCGAGCAGGATCACCCGCGCCGTAGTCGGGTCGATCTTCCGGAATGCACCTTTGTAGGTGTGCATGGCCAATTCGGCGATCTGCCCGGCCATCTCCACACCGGTGGGACCCGCCCCGACGACGGTGAACGTCAGCAGCTTCTTCCGTCGTTCGGGGTCGCGGGAGCGTTCGGCCTGCTCGAATGCGCTGAGAATGCGTCCGCGCAACTCCAAGGCGTCGTCGACCGACTTCATACCGGGTGCGAACTCGGCGAAGTGGTCATTGTCGAAGTATGACTGGCCGGCGCCGGCGGCGACGATCAGGGTGTCGTACGGGGTGTCGTAGGTGTGGCCGAGCAGCTCCGAGGTGACGAACTTGCCCACCAGGTCGATATGGGTGACATCGCCCAACAGCACCTGGACGTTGCGTTGTTTGCGTAGCACGACACGGGTCGACGGAGCAATCGACCCCGAGGACAGGATGCCGGTCGCGACCTGATACAGCAACGGCTGAAACAGGTGATGGGTGGTGCGGGCGATCAACGTGATGTCGACGTGACATCCACGCGGGGCTCGCTTGAGTGTCCGGGCTGCCGTCAACCCACCGAAGCCGGATCCGATGATGACGACCCGGTGCCGGTGAGTATTCACTCCCATAGCTTGGGGTTGGGCGCTCATGGAATGGGGTAGCTCCTCGACGACTGCGTTCACCGCGTTCACCGCGTTCATCATCACGCTAGTTGACCTGATTGCCGGTTGCCGAATTCGGCGGTTGTGTGTTCAGCCACGTCCAGCGGGCGACCGTGGCCTGCCAGCCGAACCTCCACTGCAGGGCGGCGCACAATCCGGCACAGTGCAAGCACGTCGCGCTTGCGTCACAGCCGTAACACGGTAGGTTCTTCTGCCATGAAGCAGCAGGATTCACACTCAACGGCGCGCTGGGGCCTGTGCACACTGACGGCTGCCATCACGGCCGGGGCGATCGCCATCGGAGCGCCGGTGACCGCGGCGAACGCCGACCCCGTACCCCCGATGCCGCCGGCGCCGCCGACCAATGCGGCACCGCCCCCGCCTTGGAACCCGTTTGCCCCGCCCGCACAGCCGGTCGAACCGGGTGAGCCCGACCTCGGCCGGGTCGACGACGTCGCCGACGGGTTCAGCTACGTCGTGCCCGCCGGCTGGGTGGAGTCCGACGCAAGCCACCTCGAATACGGTTCGGCGCTGCTGAGCAAGCAGATCGGCCAGTCGCCGCTGCCGGGCCAGCCCCCGGTGACCGCCAACGACACCCGGATTGTGCTGGGCAAGCTGGACCAGCGGCTCTACGCCAGCTCGGAAAGCGACAGCGCCAAAGCCGCAACCCGGC
>NZ_JBYCLE010000471.1:0-3452 GCF_057473765.1 Mycobacterium sp. TH-M106
TGCCCGACGGGGGGGCGGCCACGCTTTTGCACATCAGCCATGCCGTTACCGATGGGGTCGGCGGCGCCGAGATGTTCGCCCAGATCTACGACCTGGAGCGGGACCCGCCCGCGAAGCCCGCACCGCCGCAACCGGTGCCGCAGGATCTGTCGCCCAACGACTTGATGCGCGACGGCATCAACCACTTGCCCGGCGCGGTGATCGGCGGTGCCCGGAACGTGTTGACTGGGGCGCTATCTGCGGTGGAACGTACGGTTCGCGACCCGTTTTCGACGGTGACGGGTGTCTTTGGCTATGTGCGCTCCGGTGTGCGGGTGGTCAGCCAGGCCGCTGAGCCGTCGCCGTTGTTGCGGCGCCGCAGTCTGACCAGCCGCACCGAGGCACTCGACATCCGGCTAGCGGACCTGCACCGGGCCGCCAAGAACGGCGGTGGATCTATCAACGACGCCTACCTGGCCGCACTCTCCGGCGCCCTGGGCCGCTACCACCGGGCGCTCGGTGTGCCGATCGCTACCTTGCCGATGGCGGTCCCGGTGAACCTGCGCGCCGACGCCGACCCCGCCGGCGGTAATCGGTTCACCGGAGTGAACCTGGCGGCACCGGTCGGGGTGGCCGACCCGGTAGAGCGCATGAGACGCATTCGCTCCCAGATGACACAGCGTCGCGAAGAGCCGGCGATGGATCTGATGGGTTCCGTCGCGCCATTGCTGAGTGTCTTGCCGGCACCGGTGCTGGAGAGAATCACCGGTTCGGTGATCGGCGCCGACGTCCAAGCCAGCAACGTCGCGTTCTATCCAGGTGACACCTACATCGCCGGCGCGAAAGTACTGCGGCAGTACGGCCTTGGCCCGTTGCCCGCGGTCGCAATGATGGTGGTGCTGATCTCGCGGGGCGGAGAGTGCACCATCACCGTGCGCTACGACCGTGCAGCTGTGCGCGACGAAAGGTTGTTCGCCGAATGCCTGGTTCAGGGGTTCGACGAGATCCTCGCACTGGCTGGCGAACCGGCACCGCACTGCGTACCGGCATCCTTCGACTACCCTCGGCCCACCTCGGCGGCGAGCTCATGAACGATCCGAATTCAACCGAGGTGTCGGCCCGCCACATGCGGCTGCCCGGCTCGGTCGCCGAGATCGTCGCCAGCCCACCAGGACCCAAGATCGGCGCGTTCTTCGACCTGGACGGCACCCTGGTCGCCGGCTTCACCGGGGTCATCCTCACCCAGGAGCGGTTCCGCCGCCGCGACATGGGGCTGGGCGAGTTGATCGGCATGGTTCAAGCCGGGCTTAACCATCAACTCGGTCGTATCGAATTCGAAGAGCTCATCACCAAGGCGTCTTCGGCACTGCGTGGGCGATTCCTCAGTGACGTCGAGGAGATCGGCGAGCGGCTGTTCGTCCAGAAGATCGCTGCCCGCATCTATCCGGAGATGCGCGAGTTGGTGCGTGCGCATCTGGCTCGCGGGCATACGGTGGTGCTCAGTTCGTCGGCGTTGACGATCCAGGTCGATCCGGTGGCCCGCTTCCTGGGCATCACCAACACGCTCACCAATGTATTCGAAACCGACGAGAACGGTGTGCTCACCGGCAATGTGGTGCACCCCATCCTCTGGGGGCCGGGCAAAGCCGCAGCGGTGCAGAAGTTCGCCGCCGAGCACGATATTGACCTGGGGGACAGCTACTTCTACGCCGACGGCGACGAGGACGTAGCGTTGATGTATCTGGTCGGCAACCCGAGACCGACGAACCCCGAAGGCAAGATGGCCACCGTCGCGCGGCGCCGCGGCTGGCCGATCCTGCGATTCACCAGCCGAGGCAGTGGCGGCATCGTCGGGCAGTTGCGAACCCTGATCGGCATCGGTTCGATCATCCCCGTCGGTGCCGGTGCGCTGGGTTGGGGTCTGTTGACCCGCAACCGACGCCGCGGCCTGAACTTCTTCACCAGTGTCTATCCGCAGGTCTTGCTGGCCGTCAACGGCGTCCGACTGAATGTGATCGGTAGCGAGAATCTGACCGCAGCTCGGCCGGCGGTGTTCATCTTCAACCACCGCAACCAAGTTGACCCCGTCATCGCTGGTGCCCTGGTGCGCGACAACTGGGTTGCCGTCGGCAAACGGGAACTGGAAAAAGACCCGATCACCGGTCCGATAGGCAAGCTGGCGGAGACCGTGTTCATCGACCGGGACGACTCCGCTGCCGCGGTGGAGTCGCTGCATCAAGTCGAGGACCGTGCCCGGAAGGGCTTGTCGGTGGTGATCGCCCCAGAAGGTACCCGGGTGGACACCACCGGGGTCGGGCCGTTCAAGAAGGGTCCGTTCCGCATCGCCATGGCGGCCGAAATCCCCATCGTCCCGATCGTGATCCGCAATGCGGAGGTCGTCGCCGCCCGGGATTCGATCGGCATCAATCCGGGCACCGTCGACGTCGCGGTCTTTCCACCAATCTCGGTTGCCGAGTGGACCGTTGACACGTTGGCCGACCGGATTGCCGAGGTGCGCCAGCTTTACCTGGACACCCTGGGCGACTGGCCGGTCGACGAGCTGCCGACAGTCGATCTGGGTGCCCAGTCGAAGAAGCCGGCACAGAACCGGTCAACCTCGCCGTCTCCCAAGAAGGCCGGGAAGAAGGCCGGGCAAAAGGCATCGAAGCAGGCCCCGACGAAGGCACCGCGGTGACGGCGCCGGCCACTGACACGTCGACGTTCACCACGACCGCCGACACGTTAGTGCTGGCCTTGGTGTCGTCGCCGGTCGAGACCGAGCTGCTCAAGGATTGGCTGGAAAAACAGCGCGCCACCCACCCGGAGGCCACGATCGAGGTGTTGGCGCTCCCGCCCCAGGACGCGCCCCCGGCAGCGCTGGCGCAGCTCGTCGAAGAGCTGGAGCGGGACGACAAGCGGTCGATTATGCCGGTGCGGGTCTTCTGGCTGCCGCGTGCCGGCGCGTCGGCGCTGTCGCGGATGGCCGCGCTGCTTCCGGGACGAAATCCTTACCAGCCCAGCGAACGCCAGCAGCGGCGCATCGTGCGCACCGAACCGTCGCTGGCCCGGGTGGTCGCCGGTGAATCGGCGACAGTGTCCGAGCTGCGCCGGCAGTGGCGGGAAAACACGGTGGGGGAGAACCCCCGGGACTTCGCCCATTTCGTCACCCGCCGGGCGGTGCTGGCGTTGGAGCGCGTCGAATACCGAATCCTCGGACCGCAATACAAGTCGCCGCGGCTGGTGAAGCCGGAGATACTGGCGTCGGCACGATTTCGTGCCGGGCTGGCCAAGATCCCGGGTGCGACGCTCGAGGAAGCCGGCAAGATGCTCGATGAACTCGCTACCGGGTGGAGCCGGGCCTCCGTCGACCTGGTATCGGTGCTCGGCAGGCTGCTCAGCCGCGGTTTCGATCCCGACATCGACTACGACGAGTATCAGGTTGCCGCGATGCGCACCGCGCTGGCGACCCACCC
>NZ_JBYCLE010000472.1:0-26485 GCF_057473765.1 Mycobacterium sp. TH-M106
GCCTGAGTACGGGCGGCGTCGATGGCCGCCTGCGAGAGCGTGGTCGAGTCGGTGCGCATGTAGGTGATGTAGCCGTTTTCGTAGAGCCGCTGCGCGATGCTCATCGTCCGTTCGGCGGAGAACCGCAGCTTGCGACCGGCTTCCTGCTGCAGCGTCGAGGTCATGAACGGCGGATAGGGGCGGCGGGTGTAGGGCTTTTCCTCCACCGACGCCACCGAGAGCTGGGAGCCCTGCAATCCCTCCGCTAGCTCGGTGGCGCCGGCTTCGTCGAGCACCGTCACCTCGCCGGGCTTGCGGACCGCGCCCAGCGAGTCGAAATCGCGTCCGGTAGCCACCCGCAGATCGTCGACGGTCACCAGCCGCGCGGTGAACGTGGCCGGTTGCGACGCCGGGTCGGACACGCCGGCGTCCAGCTCGGCGATCACGTCCCAGTAGGACGCGCCGCGGAACGCCATCCGTTCCCGCTCGCGCTGCACGATGATGCGGGTCGCCACCGACTGCACCCGTCCCGCCGAAAGCTTCGGCGCGACCTTTTTCCACAGCACCGGGCTGACCTCGTAGCCGTACAGCCGGTCCAGGATGCGCCGGGTCTCCTGCGCGTCGACCAGGTCGTCATCGAGGTCGCGGGGATGTTCGGCGGCGTTGCGGATCGCCGGCTCGGTGATCTCGTGGAAAACCATCCGTTTGACCGGGACGCGCGGCTTCAGGGTCTCCAGCAGGTGCCAGGCGATGGCTTCGCCCTCCCGGTCGCCGTCGGTGGCCAGGTAGAGTTCGTCGACGTCTTTGAGCAGGCTCTTGAGCTGGGTGACGGTGCTCTTCTTCTCCGGGCTGACGATGTAGAGCGGCTCGAAGTCGGCGTCGACGTTGACCCCGAGCCGCGCCCACGGCTCGCTTTTGAACTTTGCCGGGACGTCGGCGGCATTGCCCGGCAGGTCGCGGATGTGGCCTCGCGACGACTCGACAATGTAGCCCGGCCCCAGGTATCCGGCTATTTTGCGCGCCTTGGTGGGCGACTCGACAATGACGAGTCGCCGCACGGATGCATTTCCGCCGTCGCGGGTCGGGTCAGCCAACTGCGCTTACGCTCCACTTCTGTAGGTACCTGCCGGTGGGCACCTGACAATCTCGCACCCGCGGGCAGGCCGATGCAAACCGACACCCGGCAATGAGCTGGTAATGAGCCGTGCTACGGATCGTTGCGATTGTTTCCAGGGCTCGGTACAGCCGGCTCGGCGCGCGGCCACTGCGCTAACGCCTGCACGCCGTGGGGCGGTTCCCCCACGTTCTCTACCAGGCGTGACAGCCTGCGACGGCCGCTGATGCGCAGCGCGGGCCGGCTGCCGCGGGTGCCGATCAAGGTCGGCGCGATACCGGCCCGCATCAGCGCCGACGCGAGCGGGGAATAGGTGTCCGGAGCGTGCGGGTCCAGGCCCAGCAGATACCGGTCACCCTCGGGGCTGCCTGCTGCCAGCGTCCAGGCCCGCAGCTCGCGCGGCCCGGGCAACCACCGCGCAGGCACGGTTTTGACGGCCCCACGGGTCCACTGGGCGGCAATGGCACGCAGCCGCGGGTCCACCCGGGTGCGCACCAGCGGGGTGTTCTCCTCGGTGCGGGTGATCTCCGGCTGCAGCCCGGCATCGTCGATCAACTCGGCCAGCGCAGACGCCCGCCACAGCTGGTCCACGACGACCGAGAGCCGAGCCCCGTCACCGACGACGGCGATCTGGCCCGTCGCCGCGAGTACGCCGGTGAGGTCGGTGACCCCGGGCGGCACCGACTCTGCCGAGAAGAACGACAGTTGGCTCACGTCATCGACAGTAAGCCAGGACCGCGACGCGCCCGTCAGATTACCGGACACGCAACCTCCGGACGCCACCCTTCCGGCAGGACGTGCGCGGCGCCCGTCAGAGCGTCAGACGCGACCGCTCAGATGGAGCGGACACCGGTGGCCTGCGGCCCCTTGGGGCTCTGGCCGACTTCGAACTCGACCCGCTGGTTCTCTTCAAGGGTGCGAAAGCCGCTCCCCTGGATCTCCGTGTAGTGGACAAACACGTCAGCCGACCCGTCCTCGGGTGCGATGAAGCCAAAGCCCTTCTCTGCGTTGAACCACTTCACAGTTCCCTGTGGCATTTGTCGATCTTTCCTAACTCTTCTTACCCGGTGCGGTGCACCGTCGGTCGGGACGCCGCCTTTCGGTGTCCCGGGCCCGTTGCTACCGCCGTACCGTTGTGGTGGCGTCGGTGTCGCCACCGACGCACCTCTCGGGGGAACTGCGGTCGCAACGAACGATCCTGCGAAAGTTTGACACGAACACAGAAGCTAAGGCCGCCCATTAGTCAATCACGTTCATCGCCTCGGCAACAGTATCGGGTGTGCAAACTCCTGGGATAACTGTTAAGGACAGCATCAATGACGACGAGTTTGGGCCGGGAGCTGCTGGCGGCCGCATTGGCCGGCACCCAGCCCGGTGAACACCCGCTGCGCCACGTCGCTGAGTTCCCGGCGGCGCGCGGCGAGCCGGGCCACTGGCCCGCCTGGGCCGGGCCCGACGTGGTGGGCGCGTTCACCGATCGCGGTATCACCGCCCCGTGGCCGCACCAGCTCGCCGCCGCCGAACTGGCGCACGCCGGTCATCATGTGGTGATCAGCACCGGAACGGCGTCGGGAAAGTCGCTGGCCTACCAGCTCCCGGTGCTGAACACGCTGGCGAGGAATCCACGTGCGAGGGCGCTGTATCTCTCGCCGACGAAAGCCCTGGGCCGCGACCAGTTGCAGACGGCGCATGCGCTGACCACCACGATCAGCCGGCTGGGCACTGCGACGCCTGTGACACCGACCGCCTACGACGGGGACAGCCCCGCCGAACTTCGCCGCTTGGCCAGGGAGCGGTCCCGCTGGGTGTTCTCCAACCCGGACATGATCCACCTGTCGATGTTGCGCAACCATGCCCGCTGGGCGGTCTTCCTGAGCGACCTACGTTTTGTCGTCGTCGACGAGTGTCACTACTACCGAGGCATTTTCGGCTCGAATGTGGCGATTGTGCTGCGCCGGCTGCTGCGACTGTGCGCGCGCTACTCGGCCGGCCCGGCAACAGGTTCCGGCGCCCAGACCGGCGGGCTGGCATTACCCGCCGTCTTACCCACCGTGATCTTCGCCAGCGCGACCACGGCGGCACCGGGTGCCAGCGCGTCGGCTCTGATCGGTCAGCCGGTCACCGAGGTCACCGAAGACCGCTCCCCCCACGGGGCGCGCACAGTGGCGCTGTGGGAGCCCGCGCTGCGCACCGACCTGACCGGCGAGAACGGCGCCCCAGTGCGGCGCTCCGCCGGCGCCGAGGCGGCCCGGGTGATGGCCGACCTGGTTGCCGAGGGCGCGCGCACGCTGACCTTCGTCCGGTCCCGCCGCGGCGCCGAGTTGACCGCGCTGGCGGCGCGGGCGCGGCTGGAGGCCATCGCCCCGCACCTGGCCAGCAAGGTCGCGTCCTACCGGGCGGGTTACCTCGCCGAGGATCGCCGGGCACTGGAACGCGCGCTCGCCGACGGTGAACTCTACGGCTTGGCCACCACCAACGCACTGGAGCTGGGTCTCGACATCGCAGGGCTGGACGCAGTGGTGATCGCCGGTTTTCCCGGGACGGTCGCCTCGTTCTGGCAGCAAGCCGGCCGATGCGGCCGGCGGGGGCAGGCGGCGTTGATCGTGCTGGTCGCCCGCGACGACCCGTTGGACACCTACCTGGTCGGTCACCCCGCGGCGTTGTTGAACAAGCCGGTCGAGAAAGTGGTGATCGACCCGGCCAATCCTTATGTGCTTGGGCCCCAGCTGCTGTGTGCGGCGACCGAACTGCCCCTCACCGACGCCGAAATCGCCAGCCTGCGCGCCGAAAAGGTGGCAGCGACGCTGGTCGACGACGGTCTGCTGCGGCTCCGGTCCGGCAAATACTTTCCGGCGCCCAGCATGGACGCGGTGGACCCGCATCCGCGCGTGGACATCCGGGGTACCCAGGGTTCGGCGGGCGGCGAGGTCGCCATCGTGGAGTCCGACACCGGCCGACTGCTGGGCAGCGTATCGGCCAACCAGGCGCCGGCTTCGGTTCACCGGGGCGCTGTCTACCTGCACCAGGGCGAGAGTTACCTGGTCGAGTCCTTGGACATCGAGGGCGGAGTCGCCGCCGTGCATCCTGAGGATCCCGGCTATGCGACGTTCGCGCGGGAACTCATCGCCATCGACGTCACCGGCGACGGTGAGCGCGCCCGGTTCGGTTCGGTCAGTCTTCACCTGGTACCGGTCACAGTCACCCACCAGGTCGTCGGCTATCTACGTCGGCAGCCGTCCGGGCAGGTGATCGACTTCGTCGAACTGGATATGCCGGCCTGCACATTGCCCACCACCGCGGTGGTGTACACCGTCACCGCCGACGCCATGACGCACCACGGTATCGATGAGCAACGAATCCCGGGATCGCTGCACGCTGCCGAGCATGCGGCCATCGGCCTGCTGCCGCTGGTGGCAAGCTGCGACCGTGGCGACATCGGTGGCCTGTCGACGGCAGTGGGGCCGGCGTCGCTGGGCGGACTGCCCAGCGTCTTCGTCTACGACGGTCACCCGGGCGGCGCCGGATTCTCCGAACGCGGATTCCGTGCGGCCGGGACCTGGCTCGCGGCCACCGCGGCGACGATCGAGTCGTGCGACTGCCCATACGGATGTCCCTCGTGCGTGCAGTCACCCAAGTGCGGCAACGGCAACGACCCGCTGGACAAAGCCGGTGCGCTGCGGCTGCTGCGGCTGGTGCTGGCCGAGTTGAACCGCGTCACCGACGGTGTCTGACTCCTGGATGCGGCTATTTCGGACCGGCGCGAGCCGCCGCGCGGGCCGGCCCGGCACCCCAACTGTCGAAGACCACCGGCACCTCGACGGTGACCACCACATCGAGTCCGTCGACCCGGCAATCGACCGGGTCGGCCCGCATCCGGTGAACCACCAGCGCCGCCCGAGCACAGGCAGCCGCCGCACCGGCCGGCAGCCAGGCGGCGGCAGCCACCGCGGCCAGATCGGCAGCCCCCTGGGCGTGGTGGCGCCCGATTACCGCCGAGCCGAGCCACAGCCCGCCGCCGGTGACGACCAACAGCACGGCGACCATCGTCGCTGCGAGCACAGTTGCCGAACCAGCCGAACCAGCCAAGCCAGCCAAGCCAGCCGAACCAGCCTTACCTGGGCGGCTCCATAGCCGACACCGCCTCAGCGGTGATGGCCAACGCGGGCAACAGGTTTGACCGCGCGGTGACGGCAGCCACCGCGAACTCGCCGTCCCTGTGCACCTGCACCGCCGCGCCGGGCGGCGCGATGTCGCGGGCGGCCTCGACAGCCGCCCGGTCCTGCCCACGCGCTGCCAGGCGGGCGGCCTCACGAGCGGCGTCCACGCAACGTACCTGCATCGACACCGCTGTAAGACCCGTCAAGCACAGCACCAGCACCACGACCAACGTGGCCAACCCCAGCGCCGCTTCCACTGTGCTCGCACCGGCAGTACCGGTTAATCCGGCTAGACTTTGGTGTTGAGCGCACGCCCGACGACCCGGGTGAGCGCTGAGACGACGGAGTCTCCGGTGACGACTGTGTACAGGATCGCGCCGAAGGCCGCGGCAGCAATAGTCCCGATAGCGTATTCGACCGTCGACATGCCTGATTCGTCGGCGACCAGCAGCGCTATCCGAGCCTGTACAACACGAAACATGTTGATTCCCTTCATCGTATCCTCTCTCGTTAACTTGCGTGTTCGGCTTATAGAGCATCAGAGCAGACCCGACCGCAGTACATCACCGGCCAGCCCGGCCACCACCGGAACGATGCCCAGACACACGAACGCCGGCAGGAAGCAGACACCGAGCGGCCCGGCGATCAAGACCGCGGCCCGTTCTGCTGCTGCCGTTGCTGCGTGTGCGGCGTCGTCGCGGCACTGCGCGGCGAGCACGGTGATGCCTTCGGCGAGCGCCGCGCCGGAAGACCCCGACCGTCGGACCAGACGCAGCAGCGCCTGCGTCTGCGTATCGGCCGAGCGGGGTGGCTGGTTCGGGGCCGACGACCATGCGGTTGCTGGATCCGCGCCTAGCGCAAGGAGATCGACGCCGCGGCGCAGCCCCCGTGCCAGCTGTGGCGGCGCCGAGAATGCTGTTGCGGCGGCCGCAGCCGAGATCGTCATACCCGCCACCAGGCAGAGCGCCAGCACGTCGAGGCTCGACGCCACCGCCAGCGGATCGGGGCGCTGCGTCGCCGGGCGGCGTACCGGACGGCTGCGCGGGCGCATCCCGGCCCGCGCCCGGACCGCCGATGGACCAGCGCCTACCAACAGGGCCAGCCCCAACAGCGCGGCCGCTGTGCTCATAGCAGCCGCTCCTCAGCATCGCTTGGCTCTGCATCGTCGCTGGCTGTGCTCACGGCAGCCGCTCGGTGATCCGATCAGACCAGACCAGCCCGGCGCAGACCAGCAGTACGCCGGCCAGCAACAATGCGCCGCCACCGCCGAGCAGAAAGCTCAACGGTTCGGCGCCGATCAGCTGGCCCAGCAACACACCGAGCACGGGGAGTGCAGCCAGGATGGCTGCCGACGCGCGGGCACCGGCCATGCCCGCATCTATCCGCGACGAGAAGCGTTGCCGCTCAACGATATCGCGTTGCGCGGCGCGCATCAGAGTGGATATCGCCAGGCCGTGCTCGCAGGCGAGCTGCCAGTACACCGCCAGGCGCTCCCAGTACGCCGGTAGCGACGACGACCGGGCTACGCTGCGCAGGCCGGTGGGAACGTCAGCGCCCAGCCGCGCGCGCGCCGCGACGGTCCGCAGGCCGGCACCGACCGAGGGCTGATCAGTTTCGGCGGCGGCCACGTCGAAGGCCCGCACCGGATGGACACCGACGCGCAACTCGCCGACCAGAATGTCGAGTGCGGTCTGCAGCGCACTGACCTCCTCTGCGGCGTGCCGACGACGGATCCGGCGGCGACGGCGCATGCCGACGGTCGCGGTAAGTGCTGCCGCGGCGAGAATCGTGGTCACCGGCAGCACCGCAGCCAGCACCGCCGTGACGCACGCGACGGCACATCCGGCTGCGGCCAGCACCCCAACCACGGGCGGTAACGGTCGCCGGTGACGGGGCCTTCGCTGCACCGAGACGGCCGGCCCGAGCCGACGCCGCGGCGACGCCGGGATCAGCGCGGCCGCCGACAATGCCAGTGCCGCTACGGTCGGCCCCGTCATGCCGGTATCCGGTTGCGCAGCAGCCGATGCAATTCGCCAGCGTCGTCGGTCATGCCCCGGTCGGCATGCCAGACGCCCACGGCGCGCATCCCCCCGCCCTCGGTGCGTTGCAGCACCGCGATTTCAGAGAGCCGGCGTCTGCCGGTGCGATCGCGTTCGACGTGCAGCAGCACCTGATCCCGTTATCTGTAGGTCACCACTCATACTGACGTCTTACGGCGTGTTTACCTGGGTATTTATCACGAGACACATGTATTCTTTGATGGTGGAAACGGGCAGAAGATTCGGTCGGCGACACACCGGCCGAGTTGCTTGCTTAGGCTGCTTTACCGTGCGAAATTCGCCACATGAACCTACAGGGGTGGTTAGATCGGGTGGTGTCCGATCATCGACAGTCGTTTGCGACGCTGCGTTACGACATCGAGCGGGCGATCCCGAAAGTGGGCGAACAGTGGAAGGCGTTGTTCGACAGTCCGCGGGACATTCATGGACAGGCGTTTTGCACGGATGTTCGGTTGATGGTGTTGCGGATGCGGGAGCTTCGGGGGCCGCAGCCCTGGGACACGTTGTCGTCGAGGTGTGGCAGTGGGTTGTCGGTGCAGATATCAAATGGCCGGGGGATGGACCTGCGGGTTCGGCGGTGGCCGTCGAAGGTGCTGCACGGGGAGCGAGTGCGCATCGTGGCGATGCCGGATGGGGGTGGGCTGCCGCTGCTACGGGCGTCGACCGAACCGGGCAGGCAGATGATGCTCGACGAGGGGTCCAAGGCGGAGCTGTTTCCGGCGCCGAAGACAACCGCGGCGGGCAAGCCAGACATCTTTTCGTTGTGGTGGCCCACCGACGACGGGTCGGGTCTGGCGGAGGCCGAGTTGGCGGCGGTCATCGATGTGGACAGTGCGTCGCGGGTGCAGATCTTGGCAACTTCACCGCTCCCGCCAGTGACGGAATCACCACTGCTGACAACACCGAAACGCAGCGTCGAACCGGCCAGCGACTTCGGGGATCTCGAGCCACCGGCGTTGGGGTCGGGCACCGACGATCCGGACGAGCCGGCCTAGGCGGATCGCGCTGTGCTGGAAGGTCGTATGGGTCATGTCGTGGGGTCGTTGTTGAATCGGAGCTGCGATGAAGACGACGGTGCAGATCTATGGGCTGCGCGTCAACCAGGCTCGGGTGATGCGGGCGATGACGGTTACCGCGGTGATGGAAGCGTTGGGCTGGAAGCATTCTCGGCTCAACCGGTTGGAGAAGTCGACGACAGCCTTGGTGCCGGTCGAGGATTTCGATCGGCTCGTTGAGGTGCTGCGCTTCCCGGCGAAGTTCTTCACTACCGCGCCGACCTCGCGTGTGCATCCGTCGGATCTGCTGTTTCGGGCGCCGCGATCAATCACGGTGTCGGAACGCGAGTACCTGGCTCAGTTCGCGGCGCTGGCTGGGGAATTCCTCGACGAACTGGACAGTCGTGCACAGTTGCCGCCGGTGCGGCTTCCGGTACTGCCTTCGCATACCCCCGTAGCGAAGGCGGCCGAGGTGGTGCGTCAGGCACTGGGATTCGACGTCGACGTGCCGATCGAGTATCTGACGCATGAGGTCGAGCGCAGCGGTGTGGTGATCGTGGTGCGTCGGCTGCTGACGTCTTCATCGCGTCGGGTCCTTGGGGATGAGGATTCGACGGGCAAGCTGGATAAGCATTTGGGTTATTCGGTGCGGGTCGGTGAGTTCAACACTCGGCCGCTGATTGTGGTGCGCCAGTCGAATTCGTGGGAGAGGACTCGGTGGACGCTGGCGCATGAGGTCGGGCATTTGTCGTTACACGCGTCGGGCGGTGTTACCGAAGAACGCGAAGAGCAGGCCTCGGCGTTCGCCTCAGAGTTGTTGGCGCCCGCGGGGGTGTTGGCCGAGGAGGTGTCGCGGGCGCCCTCGCTGGCTGAGTTGTTGCCGGTGAAGGCTAAGTGGGGGATCTCGCTGGGTGCGCTGCTGCGGCATTTGCATGTCTCGGGATTGTTGGCCTCCGACCGGTTCGAGGCGTTGCGCCGTCAGCTGTATACCCGGGTCAACGCGGAAACCGATACCACGTGGGGGCGTGTCGAGCCGGGTTGGAACGATCGCGACGTGGAGCGACCGCTGTTGATCAGCAGGTGGCTCGATATCGCGTTTTCGGCTCGCAGCGCAGCCATGCTGGCCCCTTATGAACTGATGTGGCCGCAGGATGTGCTGGAGGACTTCATGGCCGGGCAGCGCGGAGCTACAGGCACCCATACTCACGGTGCCGAGGAGCGCGTGCCGGCGTTGGCCGGCAGACATGACAATGTGATTGTGCTGTCCCAGCGCGGTAACCGGCGCGGGTAAGCCCCAGGGGTGCGTGGTGGCGCGATCGCAGCGAGTCAGCTTCGGCGAGGGACCCGACACCTACACCGTGGTCGGCGATGACGGACTGCCGATCGGTCCAGCCGCGGAGTATCTGCGGTTCCTACGCGACGGCGGAGCCTCCCCACACACGGTCCGCGCGTACGCCGCCGGCATCGCCGACTGGTTTACCGTGCTCAGCCACACTGGCCATGTCTGGGACGACTTCCCTACCACCTTGTTTGGGCAGTATCTGCAGTTCCTGCGCACTGGGGATCTGCCGGGCTCGGCCCGAATCGGGCCGCCGCAACAGCGCTTGGCGGCCTCGTCGTTGCAGCCGCGTGCCGCAGCGGTGTTGTCGATGTACCGCTATCACGCCGACGCCCACCACGTCGATACTCCGTATCGGCGGCTGTTCACCTCGCGGGGCAGTTGGCGGCGTTATCGGCGCTACGTCGGCTTCCTCGACAGCGTCGGACCGCAGCGTCGCGGGGATCACCCGATTTACCGGATGCGCACACAGAACCGTTGCACCACCCCGGTGCTGACCCCGCCGCAAGTCAACACCATTTTAGATGCGTGTTCGGTGCAGCACGACGGGACATGGTCTGGCGGGCCCGCCGCGGTGCGCAACCGGCTGTTGTTCGCCGTGCTGGCCGAGACCGGCATGCGACTGGGTGAGGCGTTGTCGTTGCGGCACCACGACTTCCACATCGGTGCCGGCGCCACCCCATTCATCGAGATCGTCGACCGCCAAGACCACCCGCACGGCGTACGAGTCAAGACCAGCTCCCGTCGGGTTTATGTCGGCGATGATCTGGAGGCCTTGTACTCCGAATATGTATGGCAGCTGGTCGCGATGGCCGCTGATGTCGAGGTTCCGGATCTGGCCAGCCACTTCGTGTTCGTCAACCTGGCCCACGGACCCCGGTTTGCCGCGATGCGGGTCGAAACCGTCTACGACAAAGTCCGGGGCATCAAACGGGCCCAACCCAGTCTGCCCGCAGGTTGGACGCCCCACTGGCTGAGACACACCCACGCCACCGCGCTGCTATTGGCCGGAGTCCCCGAACACGTGGTGATGCGCCGGCTCGGCCACGCCGATGTGCAGACCACCTTGTCCACCTACGGCTGGGTCACCCAGGACGCCGAGATGCGGTCGTTGGCCAGCTGGAAGAACTATGTCGCCGGCTGGAAAGGACTCCACGATGGCCCGCCGTGAAGACCCCACCGGATGTCCAGCGCCGGCGGTGCCGAGGGGCTGGGAAGCCCAGTGGGCCACCGTCCCCAAAGGGTGGCGGCGACCTGTCTATCGCATCGACTCCGCGCCGGCTGCAACCGTTTTCCTGCAGAACCGCTACTACCTGCGCGAGCACCGCGGATCATCCGAGCATGACTTCAGCCCCGCCGGCACGCCCCGACGCTTCGCCCACGAAGTGGCGTGGTGGGTGTGGCTGTGTCACCACGAAGGCCTGCGCAGGATCGAACCGTCGGTGCTCAAGTGGGCCGGCCAAGCGTTGACCGCGGCCGCGGCCGACTACCGCAACACTCACGGCCACCCACCGACCAGCATCACCGATCTGTCAGCGGCGACGATCGTGCGCCACGCAATGCTGGTATTCGAAAAGCGCAACGCCCGACTGCCCTCGCCGGGAGCACGGCGCAACGTCACTCACCTCATCGAACACCTGCACCTGTATCTGTCCGTGCGCACCACCGACACCGATTGGTGGGCGCATGACACTTGGGATCTGCGCGCTGATCCGCGCATACCGCAACGCGAACACGAACCCGGCCACGACCAGTCGGTGAAGATCGGCGCGATCACCCCGGACTGGCTGCGTGAGGGAGTGCGGTTTTGGCTGCGCACCGCCCTGGACGCGGAATTGTTGCGTTGGTCCTCCGCAGTCGAACGTGCCCGGGACATGGCCCGACACTTCGGGGCGTTCGCCACCGAACACGGTTACGCGGATCCGGCGTTGGCCGATGACCCCGCGCAATTGCGGCTGATCTTCACCGCGTTCACCGAGTATCTGCGGTCTCCGGCAGCCGCAGCCACTCCAGACAAACCGTTGACCCCCAGTGCCATCGACGCCACCCAGTCCTACACCCAGGTGTTCTACACGTTCATGGTCGACCACGCACCCGAAGCTGCCGCAGCGACTGGGAACCCGCGCTGGCTGGCGTTGACCGATGCGCACACTCGGCTGTGGGGTCCGGCGTTTCGGGCTCGGCGCGCTAACCGGGTCCGCGAGCTGAGCTGGTATTCGACTGGCGAATTGCAGCAGATGTTGGCCTACCTCGATGTGCTCGCGGCCGACCGAGGCACCCTGGTCGCCCTCACTCATCCCGACGGCACCGCCTCGATCATCAAGGGGCTTGGAGATCCCCAAGCCGCCCGGATCTGGCTGCTGCAAGCCTTGACTGGGCGGCGGGCTTCAGAAATCCTGATGCTCGACCATCAGCCGCTGCAGCCGATTCCCGGCGCTGAACGTCCGACCGACTCCGATGACCCTGATGCGTTCGTTGCCAAGCTGCGCTATCAGCAGACGAAGGTCGACGGCGTCACTCCGACCATCCTTGTCGAGCAAGCCGTCGTCAACGTGGTCACCGAACAGCAACGCTGGCTGACGACCACCTACCCGGGCCTGACACCGAAGTATCTGTTCATCGGGGTCAAGCAAAACCTGGCGGGCCGCCGACCGCGCCCCTATGCCAGCTACAACCTGTCATTGGCCAAACTGGACAAGATTCATGGCCTGACCGATGCCGCCGGCAATCCGTTGCGGTTCACCCAAACCCACCGGCTGCGGCACACCCGGGCCACTGAGCTACTCAATGACGGCGTACCCATCCATGTCGTACAGCGCTACCTCGGGCATAAAAGCCCGGAGATGACGATGCGCTATGCCTCGACCTTGGCCGCGACGGCCGAGGCCGAGTTCCTCAAGCACAAGAAGATCGGCGCCCACGGTGTCGAGATCGCGATCAGCCCGTCCGACATCCTCGACATGACCCAGTTGTCAGCCCGTACCGACCGGGTACTGCCCAATGGAGTTTGCCTGCTCCCACCGTTGAAGACCTGCGACAAAGGCAACGCCTGCCTGTCCTGCGGGCATTTCGCCACCGATATCACCCACGCCGCCGAACTGCGCGATCAACACACCAAAACCGCCGCGCTGATCGAACTACGCCGCCAGCAATATCGGCAACGCACCGGCCGCGAGCTCACCGACGACAACGTCTGGATCCGTGAGCGGCTGCGCGAGCTGAACTCCCTGCAGGCCATCTTGGAGCGGCTGGCAGCCGATGCCGGCACCCCCGAATCCGCCATCTCCGGCGCCGGCACCTTCCGACGGCTTCCGTTGCACGTCATCGCCACCCGCGGCGCCCACGATTCGGCACTGCGCAAAGCCGACCCCCGCGCTGACGCATGACCGTCTCGCAGGCCTCGCTCGACGCTCTGGCACGCCATACCCAAATGAGACGGGATTCGGTGAACTCACGAGTCCTCAAGGCCCTCAAAGACCTACGCCGCGAAAAAGCGCCAATCAGTATCAGCAGCGTGGCCCGCCGCGCCGACGTGACCCGCAAGAGCATCTACCACCGGCCCACGCTACTTGCCCTGATTAAAACCCACCGAACCGTGACGGTGGTCCCTGACGAGCCCGCGCCGGCGGCGGCCGGCCCAGAATCCAGCATCGTTGCGGCGTTGCGCTTGCGGCTGACCGCCAAAGACGCCCAGATCGCGGAGCTGAAAGCCGCCCTGCGTGAACGCGATCAGACCATCGCCGTGCTGCATGGAGAGATCGACAAACTCCACGCCGGCAGCTGAGGCCTGTGCCCAGCCTGGCGCGCAGGCCGGGAATTACCTCACACTTGCGGGCAGCTATCAAGTCCGTCGATGACAGCATGAAGCCGCGAAGGATGCGATTGCCGCGTAGAACTAGGTGATCTGAGGCCGGGGGCGACCCTATTGCCCCGCAATGAGAACGCGGCCCTCGTCTTCGCAACTCGCGACGAAGTCCGGCGGTGAATCCACCCGGGCGACTCGCCCGCTCTTGAGCACATTGCGCAGTAGTGATTCGCAGTACTGGTGCAGATCGTCGTTTGCCGTCAACTGCACGTGGCGGCGCAGAACCTGGTCATCGATGGCTTCCTTGCCCTGGACGCAGGAGGAGCACTCAGGATCGGCAGCCGCGGCCGGCGCAAGGACCAGCGCGACGGCGGCGAGGCCCGCCGCCAATCTCCATCCGACATTGCAGCTCACGGCGTCGAGCATACTCACGCGGCTGGCTGGCGCCCGCGGATTTCGGCTGGCGGAGCCTAGAAGGTCCACGAACCAGACGGCTCAAGGACGAAGCCGCGGTTGAGAACCGGATCGATGCAGGCGGTCAGCCGATCACCTCCGACTGCGCAGGTGATACCAGCCGTGGTGATCTTTTGGCCGACGTTGAGCGGCGGCGTGGTGAGAATCGGGCACCCGGTGCCTTCCTGGAAGCTGTACGGACCCAGATCGGTGGGCAGCGATGTCGGCGATCCCACCGCTGAGCAGCCGTCCTTTCCCCGCGGAGCGTCATCAGGCAGGCCCGGCAGCGGCCCAGCACAACTAACGCTGACGTGCTCGCCCGGATGGTCGGGATGCGGAACGCTGCACTGGATTCCGTCAGGGGTAACAAAATACGCACCGCCCCCGGCACGGCCGGAAGCGGTATACGGTGCGGGATCGACCGGCTGGAACGCGTCGAGATCGGGGAATTTCGGTGGTTCGGCGTGGGCGGTGCAGGCGCTGATCACCGCGGTGCCGATGACCGCAGCGGTGGCGTTGAAGGTCTTGCTCAGCACTTCTGGCCGCCTTCCTAGTGTTGGACGTCGAACGTCGTTGTCCATGTGTTGGGGTCGTAGGTAGGCCCGGGCGGCCACGTACTCACTCGCAGTTGAATCTGCTCAACCCCGGTCGCCGGGTCGAGCGACGTTCCCATGACGGTTGGTCCGTACACCGTCGGAAGCTGGCCTTGGCTTAGCAGCGTTTGGGGGGCAGCGCCCATCAACCCTTGCGGAGTAGCGGCGCTGATGGCCTGCACAGGTCCGCCGTTGGTCGCTCCGACGAGCATGTATCCGCCGCCGCTTAACGCGACGAGTTGGCTTTCGCGATCACCGGGAAGGCTGACATCGCCGACGTGCTGCAAGGAACTGATCCAGCTGTTGGGCTGGGCCGGGTCGATCGGTCCCGATACCCACATGCCCCGCGTGAGATCACCGTTTCGGTTGCTGGTGTTGCCGACGATCACCATCTGATTGGTCGCGGCGTCGTAAACGCCGCTGGCTTGGTAAATTCCGGGCAGGTCACCGACTTTGACGGGATGGGCGGGGTCCGTGTAATCCCACACCGCTCCGTTGGTCACGAACTGGTTGACCCCTGGGACCTCGGTTCCGTCTGGGTGACTGAAGAACGCATACCGGTGGCCGTCGGGGCCGAGCGCCGTGCCGGTCGGCAGCGGCCGGGTGCCCGGTGGGCCTTGGGCCAGCTCGGAAGCTGGGCTGCGTGGCACGCCATCTCGCGGGTCACCGCCGAAGACCGGACCTTGGCCATCCTGGAATTGGTCTTGGAGGTCGTACCCGTTCTGTTCGTGTTGGGGCGTGGCCGCCGGACCCTTGATGGTGGGATCGCGGTGTACGTCATCCACCAGCACGACGTGCGGTTGCCCGTCGCCGGCCCCACCGTCGGCGCCCTCGTCGCCGAAGCTGAACCCGTGCAAATCGGCCGAGGCGGTGGTGAGGTTGCGGGAGATGTCGGCTTCGTCGCCGACGAGCTTGTAGACCTTGGACATGAGGAAGCTCCGGTGCTCCTGGGCTGCCTGTTCGCGTTGCTCGAGTTCCGCGGCGGAGCTGTACCAGGTAATCCGGTCGGTGACCGACCAGTCCTCCCCGACCTGGAAATTGTCGCCCTCGACTTCGTCGACGGTGTCGAGGATCGACCTCTTGTTGCCGTCCTGGGCGTCGGCGCCGCGTTCGGCGATCCCCGCGACGGTGTCGGTGATATCGGCGGGATGACGGATTTTCACCAGGTCGAGGTAGGCGCGGTCTTGGAAGGCTTCGGCACCGGCCCCGGTCCAGTCGGTTCCACCCGGGCGCAGGGAGGCGTTGTGTACCTCGGTGAATGCGGATTCCCAGGTGCGTCCGAGACTTCTCCAAGCGGCGGCATTGGTGCGCAGGTGATCCCAGTTCGCGGCGCGGACCTCCGACAAGGTGGGTAGACCAGGCATGGGGGCGCTTACCTGCCTATCCCGAGTCCGGCTGATCCGCCGTCGCCACCCGAGCTGCGCGGGACCAGCGGGGGTATGCCCGACGGCAGTCCACCGGCTCCGCCGTCGGTGCCCGAGCCGGCGGGCAGGTGCGAGCCAACCGCGGTGAGCCGCTGCGCGCTGTGGTCGTCCTGGTTCTGGTACGCGCTCGCCGCCTTGATGAGCTTGCTGCCGTTCGCCGTCATCCGGGATTTGCAAGCGGTGCCGACGGTGCGCATACCGGCATTGACCGTGCTCGTGGCTGCCCCGGTGGACTGCCACGCCGAGATGGTCGCCGCGGGCAGAGCCGGTGCAACCTGACCGGACAGTGCCTCGCAGCGCTGCGCGAACTCGCGCAAGCTGGCCGGCGTGACCCTCAGGACGGGGGAGGTCATGGGGGAAGCGTAGTGGGCATCGCAGAATCTTGTGAACATTGTTCTGGTCGCCCACAGCCACAGCCGCCTACGGCATTGCTATCCAGCCCGCGGGTAGCCGGGGTAGCCGCGCGAACAGCCAGGATTGTGGTCAGATCCCAAGCTGTTGCCGCAAATCATCGAGTTGGGACTGGGCTCGGTCAAGGACCTCAGCGGCCGTCTCCCGGCAGTACCTGAAGGTTGTGTCGCCTTCAACGACGACGAGGTGGGTGTCCCCGCTGAGGATGAGGTGTGCCGATTTCCCGGACCTGTGGGCGGCGCACTTGCGCGGGTGGTTGGTCCGGGGAGTCTCAACATGGACGTGGCGCAGTATCGACTTGGTCGGCATCTGAACTCCTGTCGTCCGCGGTCTTGTTCGGGCTCAATTGTGTTGGCTGAGTTGGCTTGCCAAAGTGTCACGGACGTTGTCGCCGATTTCGTCGATGCGGTCGAAGATGGTTTGGAGCTGTTGGCGTGACCATTCGCCGCGGGTGCCGTTGGGCATCCCTACCGCCTCGTTGATCGCCGTATTCATGCGTCGGATGACAATGGTTGAGTTGTGCTGACGCTGGCCGCCGGTGATCGCCATAAGTCGATAGCCGCGGTGCGCCAGGCCTAGTTCTGTGAGGACGCGGCTAGCTACCGCCTTCGTGCGCTGGTTGACGCGGGTTTTGGCCGATTGGCGTTGCCGCTGCGGTGAAACGGGTATCGGCTGAGGGGTGGGGGCTGCGGAGGCGGCTTGCTGAGCGAGGAGACGTTCTCGTAGCTGTTCACGGTCGACGAGGGCACCGAGTTTGACGCCGGGAGCGACTTCGCGGTCGAGTAGCTGATCGAGCACCCGATCGTCAGCGGGGTCGAGGTAGGTGTGCTCGACGAAGTCGGTCAGGATCTCGTTGTCGACAAGCATGCCTCCATCGAATCGACGGGTCCGGGACCCGCCGCTGGTAGCCGGGTCAGCGTCCTGGTCGGTCTGACCGATGACCCAGGAGTGGACGAGCTCTTGGTCATCGAGATCGAGTTCACGGAACTCGGTCCAGCGGGCGTCGTTATTGAGGCCGACGTGGGAAATGATGTGGCCTTGGTTGTCCGGGTGGTCGGGTGCTGAGTCCTGCAAGACGCGCATGACCCGACCGACGAACTGGATGTAGGGGGCCAAGCTGCGGAATGGGCGGAAGATCGCTGCGACGCTCAAGCGCGGATGGTCGAAGCCCTCGCCGAGCATCTGGACTTGGACGATGCAATCCAGTTGACCCTGCCGGAGTCGTTCAATGACGGCGTCTTGGTCGTCAGGGTCCATGTCGGAGTGGATTTCGGCGGCGCGGTAACCGCACTCGCGGTAAATGCTGGCGATCTGCCGCGCATGGTCGACTGAGCATGCTGCGGCAATGACCTGGTGCGGGATGCCTGTCTGTGCCCGCATCCGTTCGCACTGCTGAATGCTGGCCTCGACGATGTGCCGATTGCACTCAAGGCTCAGCGCCACCCCCCGACGAAACCAGGCCTCTTCACGAAGTTGGAGGACTTCCTCAAGGGTGTGTCGACGGGTGTCGTCGCGGTAGGTGAAGTAGATCTCCGACGGGGCGACGTTACGTGAATGGATCTGTTTGATGTAGCCGTTGATCATCGCCCGGGTGAAGGGGTACCGATAGACGACCTCGCCGTGTAGTTGCTGCTGATCCGAGCGGAACGGCGTGGCAGTCAGGCTGACGATCTTGGCGTTGGGGAATCGGCGAAAGACTTTCTGCCAGCTTTCGGCCGCAGCATGGTGTCCTTCGTCAACGAGGATCATGTCGAAGAAATCCTCAGGAAACTGAGGCAGCCAGCGGTCGGCCTGGCTGGCCAACTGCTGGATGTTGCAGACCACGAAGTGGCTTTCGATCGCGTCGTGGATATTGGCATTAGGTCCGTCGAGCACCGCCATCCAGGGGCCGGCCGTGAAATCTGAAAGTACCCGGCATTTCGCCCAGAAGCACTGCGGGCTGGTGATGTCCACGGCGTCGGCCACACCCTTGCGGATCGTCAAGTTCGGCGTGATGACCAGCACGCGCCCACGCGCGACCCCGAAGGGCAAGGTGGCCATGATGCCGGTTTTGCCGCAGCCCACCGGAATCTGCACGATCGCGGGGCTGGTGCCGGCGGCGAAGTGTTCACGCACTGCACGATGAGCCTCGCGTTGCGGTTCCCGTAACGCGTCGTTGGCCTCGACGTCCGCATTCGCGGTGATGAACACGATGCTGTCAGCGCCGGCCGCAGCGGCTTCTTCGGCCCGGCGGTATTGCAGCCGAAACGGTTCCAAGTCAGCCCGCTGGTAGTAGCGGTACTCGCTTCCGGGCCGGCGCAGGGCCTTCAGCGTGCCGTCGCGATCCCATCGCCGGAGTGTTTGCGGTGATACGCCGAGATAGGCAGCGGCCTCCGCCACCCGCAAATACTCTTCATCAGCCATGGTTGGGACTATACAAGGTGACTAACCTTATACAACCCTGGTCACCGCTGAACGTCGCGTGTCGGCGAGGCGTGTACCGGGCTCTCAGCGGCTTGTTGTCCCTGCATCGCGAAGATGACGCGGATTCGGGCCCGGGGCGCGCCGCCGGGACCTCCAGGTGGGCTATGCGACCGCGTTCGCGACCGTCGGCCACAACGACCCCGCCAAGCCGGGGCGGCAGATAGCCGGAATCCCGACCGCTACGCGACGTCGTCGAAGGATGCAATCGCCCCGGAGAAAGGAAGCCCGCGCATCACGGACTCCATGTACGCCCAGTCGGGCGTGCCGTCCTTTTTAGCCGGAAGTCGAATCTGGGTCTTCTTCATCCGCGTCAGGTTCCACTTGTAGCCGTAGGTGAATCGGTAGCGCTCGAAGCGGATCACCGCCGCGACGAACAGCAGCGCCCAGTACGAGATCTCTGCCTTCGGGATGAGTACGTTAACGTCGTCGCTCGCGCAGAACGGTCGGTCCTGATAGAAGGCGACACCTACGGAGTTGCCGTTGTATGGAACGGTGAGGCAATGAGCCTCGAAGGTGGGTTCGAGGTCGCACATGTCGGTGATGCCGTTGTTCTTCTCCGAAGCCCCGATGAACCTAGTGGCTCCTGGTACACGATTGGCCTTGGTGACCCGCTTGCCCTTCTTGACGGTGAAGAGGTCTTCGAAGGTGAACTCTCGCCACTTGGTCGTGTCCCCAAGTTCCACCTCGCTGCGCTCTGGCCGCGCCATCCCTTCGATCGTCGGGATCTCGCCGCTGTCCACCCAGTCGGGTACTTCGGTGGGAATCTCGATGGCGGCTAGTGTTCGGTTCGCCTCGCGCCCGAAGGCCGTGTAGCGGAAGGCGTTCGCTCTGATGCACATGGCGTAGTAAAGCCTGTGTAGCAAGGGCATCTCGGGATCGATGGGTCTAAGCACGGCGACGTTCTGAGCGGTGTAGAACGGGCGCTGCTGCACGTAGGTGGAGAGCAGGCGCGCACCACCGAGGGCCACCGTCAAGAGGTTCTCACGGTACGGGTTGAGACCTGGTACAGGCTTGACGTACCCTGCGACGCCCGACTTTCCGTTCAGGCCACCCATTCTCCCGACGAATGCGATCCCTTCGGATTTGTCGGCCTTCACCATCTTGTTCATGTCGAGTTTGTTCCCGTACGAGACACGGAACAGGTCGCTGACGGTGGTCATTCTTCGTCCTCGCTGCCGGACTCTTCGTCGGTTTCCATGGAGGTGCTCATGCCGAACATCGCGTAGTCGAGCAGTACTCGTTCGAAGTCTTCCTTGCTGAGCTTCGAGTAGTCGGTCTCCATGTAGGCTTCGGCGACCCATTCGTCGTCGGCGGTGACCTTCTGTGCCACGGATTCGCCTGCGTGAACCTCACGGTTGCGGAACATCTCGACCCAGTGGTCACGGATGCCTGGCCAAGTATGGTGTTTGTCAATGCGTCCAAGGTGTTTGGTCTTGATGAAGCCATCGTCGCGCCAGTAGCCGAACCACGATTTCTTGTTCGACGTCGCATGTGGGATGCCAGCAGTGAAGACCATGATGCAGGTGATAACCCCGACCGGGTAGAACACCTCGGGAGGCATGGACATGACCGCTTCGAGCGTGTGCTTCTTGAGCAGGTTCCTCTTGTGGTCGCTTGGGGCGGTCGCGCACGAGATGGGAACGATGGCTATGCCCGTGCCGCCCTTGGTCAGACTGTCGAGCATGTGCTCCACGAAACGTAATTCGTGAAGGTCTTCCTTCGACTTGGCGTACGGCGGGTTGATCATTCCGACGTTGGCTTTGTGTCTCTTGACGATGGTCGTGATCGCTCCGTCAAAACACGAGCCTTGGTGCATGTTCGCCTTGCCGTCGCCCCTCAAAATCATGTTGGAAACCGCGAGCGCGTACATGGTCGGACTCTGCTCAACCCCGATCAAGCGTTCTTTTCTGATGGACTCGCTTTCAGCTTCCGTCGTCGCTGACTTCATCATCTGCATCATCGACGAGATCAGGAATCCGCCTGTGCCAGCACAGATGTCGAGAACTTTGTCGCCCTTAGTGACATTGGCGAGCAACGCGAAGAGTTCAGTGACGTGCTTGGGGGTGAGCACGATGCCAAGCCCCTTGCCGTCGCCTCCGGTGTACTTCAGGAACTCACCGTAGAAGGCTCCAACAACATCGAAGTCATGGTAGACGGTGATGAAGGGCATGACCTTTTCGGCGAGCATCGTGACGATCTCACTCAGCAGCCCCTTCGGGTAGCCCTTCGTCGCCTTGCTGAGTTCAGGATGAACCTGGATGCCTGTGAACGGCTGCGTCATCGTCTCGAACTTCGAGTACGGAATCTTCGCCCGCTTGACTACCTTTTGGATCGACTGAATCCAAAAGTCGGGAAGCTCCGTGGCTGAGTATGCCTGATATGTCTTGGCGAACACCGGGTCCTTCAGTGCCAGCAGCGTTCCCGCCACCGCCAGTGGCTTCTCCTTCTCCTCAAGCTCGGCTTCATCGCGCATGAACTCGTGCATCTCCATCGAGAAGGAGATGAGGTCTTTTTCGCGCTGTCGCTGAACCTTGGGATCGAAGGACGCGGCTGAGATGAGGTCGTTCATGCCGATCATCTCTGCGATCGGAGCGCCCATCGGGGAGACCAGCGGCTTCTCCTCATAGGTCCCCTTGGGCACGACGAAGAACGACCATCGATTCGAGCGCGGTGTTCCCGAGACGGCGATGGCGATCACCGTGTAATCGTTGGACAAATACCGCGCATAGTGGAGGACACCATCAACGGCGAAGTCCTTCGGCTGATCGCGGTTGCGCGACTGATGATTCCTGGCGCTGGCTTTGCACTCGATGACAACCACCATGTCGGGGGTCGCTGGCGCGGAGATGATGAACTCGGGGTACCCGGCTCTGCCCTTGCCCGTCTTCGATGCCTTGGAGAGCGCGGTGCGGATCGCCTTCACTACGGACTGCTGCTTCTCGACCAGCACGGACTCTTCATCGTCATAGAAGCCGAGCTCGCGGAGCTTGGCCTCCACCATGTCCTCGGTAATCCGTTCGTTCGGCACCTACCAGCCCCTCGTCCGCCAACATCCGACACATGGTCAGTGGAAACCATAGCCAGCGCCATCAATCAGTGGACGCAACGACGTCGAAACTCGCAGCTGATGTCTACCTGCCGCACCCCTACCATCACGGCGCCGGCGTGGGCGGAGGCACGGCGATCGTGTCCGGTTCGCCGACAATGCGTGCGATGACCGTCCGCTGATGCTCGCTGAGCATGTCCGCTGTGTAACCGTCAATTGCGATCGCCCACCACAAGATGCGGTTGACCGGACAGCGGGGGCACGTGCGAGGGCTGATCACACCGAGTGCACCCATCCGCGGCGGGTAGTCCCAGCCGGCCTTGTAAGCCTCTTCCGATTCACGTCCCGGGGAGTGGTGTAAGTAGTGGCGGCGTGTCGGTGCTGATGTGTAGAGGGCCATCGCGTGAGTCTCTGTGGTGAAACCGCCAAGCATCACTACCGAGAGGAACATCGCGATGGCCCTGGATCAGTCTGCCTTGCTCGAGGTGCTCGACGCACTGCGCACCGCCGATGCCGGTGATCGGATCACTCAAGCCGCCGAAACCATCTACCAGGCTCTGATCGAGGCGGAGTTGACCGCGCTGATCGGCGCCGCCGCCCATGAGCGCTGCGAGTCCAGAACCAATCAGCGCAATGGGTCGCGGCCGCGCACCTTGACCACGGTGGCCGGCGACCTGGAACTGCGCATCCCCAAGCTGCGGTCGGGTTCGTTTTTCCCCGCACTGCTCGAGCGCCGGCGCCGAGTCGATCAGTGCCTGTTCGCAGTGGTCATGGAGGCCTACCTGCACGGCACCTCCACCAGAAAGGTCGACGACCTGGTCAAAGCCCTGGGGGCCGATTCGGGGATCTCCAAAAGCGAAGTCTCGCGAATCTGCGCGGACCTAGACACCGAAGTGGCCGCCTTCCGCGACCGCCCGCTCTCGGAGCAGGCATTCCCGTATGTGTTCCTCGATGCCACCTACTGCAAAGCCCGGGTCAACCACCGGGTCGTCTCCCAAGCCGTCGTCATCGCCACCGGCGTGGCCGCCGACGGCCGCCGCGAAGTGCTCGGCTTCGACGTCGGAGACTCCGAGGACGGCGCATTTTGGACGGCGTTTCTGCGGTCGCTGAAATCACGCGGCCTTGCGGGGGTGCAGCTGGTCATCTCCGATGCCCACGCCGGGCTGCGGGCCGCCATCGAAGCCGTGCTGATCGGAGCGGCCTGGCAACGGTGCCGGGTGCATTTCGTGCGCAACGTTCTCGCGCAGGTGCCCAAGGGCTCCGCGGAGATGGTCGCCGCGGCGATCCGCACCATCTTCGCCCAACCCGACGCCGAGCACGTGCGCGAACAACTCGACACCATCGCCACCATGCTCGGCCGGCAATTGCCCAAGGTCGAGACCATGCTGCGTGATGCCGCCGAGGACATCACCGCGTTCGCCGACTTCCCGGTGGCGCACTGGAAAAAGATCTGGTCGACCAACCCGTTGGAGCGTCTCAACCGCGAGATCAAGCGCCGAACCGACGTCGTCGGGGTCTTCCCGAATCCGGCCGCACTATTGCGGCTGGCCGGCTCGGTGCTCGTCGAAGCCCACGACGAATGGCAAGTCGCCGACAAACGCTATCTTTCCGAAGCCACCCTGGCCCTGCTCAAAACCAACGACCCCGGCGACAAACCCACCGAAAGCGTTGCCCCCACAGCGGCTCTCACGGCATAGTGAACACTCACAGAGCCTCACGCGGAAACGCCGACGCTACTTACACCACGACATGGGACGCGACCCTCTTCCGTCACGTCGAGTTCTGCCCCGGCCTTCGCGACCGTCAGGTACAGCTCTACAGATAAGGCTGTTCCCGACGACATGCGCAAGGTCGAAGCTCACCATCAGACACAGTCAGACACACCCCGGATCGCCCTACAGATAATACGGCCGCGGCTAGCTGGCTGTGCAGCGCAGCCCGGTCCAGGCCACCCTGCGCGGCCAACGCCTCCAACCGAGCCAGCACCTCCGCCGGGCTGTTGGCGTGTACGGTGCCCGCGCCGCCGTCGTGGCCGGTGTTCAGCGCGGCCAGCAGGTCGACGACTTCGGCACCCCGCACCTCGCCGACCACGATGCGATCCGGTCGCATCCGCAACGCCTGCCGGACGAGCTGGCGCAGTGTCACCTCGCCGGCGCCCTCCACGTTCGCGGCCCGCGCGACCAGGTTGACCAGGTGCGGATGTCGCGGTCGCAGCTCGGTGGCGTCCTCCACGCAGACGATGCGCTCGTCGGGCGAGACCGCGCCCAGCGCGGCGGCCAGCAGAGTGGTTTTCCCGGCACCGGTACCGCCGGAGATCAGGAACGCCAGCCGGGCGGCGATGATGTCGGCGACCAGCGCAGCAGCCTGCGGCGCGATCGCGCCGGTTGCGGTCAAGGCGGCGATGTTTTGGGTTGCCGGTCGCAGCACCCGCAGTGACAGGCAGGTTCCGCCGGCCGCCACCGGCGGCAGGATCGCGTGCAGCCGCACCGCGAACTCACGGGCGCCCCCAGCGCCCAGGCCGGTCAGCTGGCCGTCCACCCATGGCTGCGCGTCGTCGAGCCGGCGGCCGGCGGCCAGCGCTAACCGCTGCGCTAGGCGGCGCACCGCCGCTTCGTCGGCAAATCGAACCGAGCTCCGTCGCAGCCCGGTCCCGTCATCGACCCATACCGCATCGGGCGCAGTGACCAGCACGTCGGTGGTGCCGTCGGCGCACAGCAGTTGTTCGAGGACACCTGCGCCGGTCAGCTCGGTCTGCAGTAGGCGCAGGTTGTTCAGCACCTCGGTGTCGCCGAGCATCCCGCTGGACTCAGCTCGGATCGCCGCGGCGAGCACGTGAGGACCCAGGTCACTGGGCTCCGCGGACTCGGCGGCCAACCGTTCTCGAACCCGCTCGATCAGCGAATCGGTCACGCCGCCGCGACCTTCACCGCAGCCGCGTGCGAACGTGGCGGCAGTACGCCGAGCACCCGGCGGGCCGCGGCTGCCAACGCCGATCGGTGCCGCAACCGCAGGCCGCCGTGTTCTAGCTGATCGGTCAGCCTCGGCTCGGCGCGCATCGACGCCAACAGCGGCAACCCGACGAGATCGGCGAGCTCGCCCGCACGTAGGCCACCGGGTGACGGTCCGCGCACCACCAGCCCGACGTTGGGGTTGACAGCGCACAGTCGCGGCGCGATCGCCGTGCTGGCCGCGCACGCCCGCACGTCGCTAGGACTGACCAACACGACCAGATCAGCGGCCTCCAACGCCGTTTCGGTTGCGTCGGTGAGCCCCCTGGGAAGATCGCAGATTACCGTCGTACCGCCGCGCCGGCCTGCGTCGACGACCGCGTCAACAGCACGGGCGTCGAGCTCGTACCAGCGCCGCACGCCGGACAGGACCCAAACGTCAGGGTGCCTGGGATGGCTGGGCAGTGCCGAACGCACTGCCGACCAGGCCAACCGTCCGCCCTGCAGCGCCAGGTCGGGCCAGCGGAGCCCGGGCACGTTCTCACTGCCGATCAGCAGGTCGACGCCGCCACCGCCGGGGTCAAGGTCAACCAGGAGCGCATCACCGGCAGTCTGGGCCAGCGCGGCCGCGAACAGCGACGCTCCGGCCCCGCCGCAACCCCCGACGACCGCGACGACCTCGCCGCTTGAGCTGTTGCGCCCACCGTCGCGTATCGCCTCGCCAGCCTCGGCGACCTGACGCACCAACTCCTTCTCGTCGGCGGGCAACGTCAGCACCCGTTGCGCACCCACCGCTACCGCCGCTTGCCAGGTGGTTCCGGTGGGTTCGGCACCGGTGAGCACGATGACGTGGGCGCGTTGCGGCAGCGTGTCCCGTCCGCACCGGTCCGCAGCCTGCTCATCGAGGATCACCGCCGCTGCGGCACACCAGGTTTTCCGGCTCACCGGCGTCGGGCCGGCGACGTGAATCACCCGGACGCCCACCGCCGCGCCGATCCGATCCACCTCGTCGCGCAGCGCCGGCTGGGCCAACATGGTCAGCAGGCCGATAGTGCGACTTGCCGGATTCGTAGGATTCACAGCACTCATGCCCCCACCGTGCGGGACCGGGGGCGCGGTGACCAGTCGGTGCCGGGCGATTGTGCACAAAACGCCGAACTGTGGACAATGCACGGCGATCGGCGCAGCGCATGCCGAGGGAGCTTGATAACACATTCCAGGACGCCGGACGTCCGAACCGTCGAGCAATGACCCGGAAATAGGGACGACCCCCGCCAGGGGGGGAGGAGGCGAGGGTCGTCATGCGTCAGCCCCGGGGGGTCGGGCCGACACACCCTCGGCATCAGCCGAGTGACGTTCACTATACACACCCCAGGTGGGGCTGATGCAAGTCTTATCCCAACAAGGCCACGCTTTGGCTGGATCGTACCGGTCAATACACTGTGCTCAACCGCACCCAATGTGAACTACCGTTTCATCTGCAACACCGCAGCCCGGTCACGCTTGAGCCCTATGCTGGACCGGTGACCGCCTCCGGCCCGCCCGCCGCGCGGCAAGCGTCCTTGCAGGTTGCCGGCGACACGTCCCGCAGCCGCACGGCTGCTTTCTTCGACCTCGACAAGACGGTGATCGCCAAATCCAGCACGCTGGCGTTCAGCAAACCCTTCTTCGACCATGGGCTGATCAACCGCCGAACCG